>JAUZGC010000209.1 GCA_030840105.1 Microbacteriaceae bacterium | reverse complement strand
ACCCCCTCCCGCGCGAGGGATTCGTCAAGTATGTCGCGTAGGGCATACGGGTTGTGTGCGAAACGACCGAGGAAGAGGCCGTCTACCGACGCGCCGAGCGCCGTGAGCGTGCCCGGCCCGGCGCTTCCACCGTAGATCACGCGTGTGTGTGAGAAAAGAGGATGTTCATCCAGCCAGTCCCGGAGCCCACCGGCTACCTCTGCGACATGCTCAGGACTCGCGGCCCTCGTCGCCCCGATCGCCCATTCGGGTTCGTACGCGAGAACCACCGAAGCGCCGGGAGGAACGTCACCATGGACGAGGAGCGCTTCCAACTCGGCGATGCACGCCTGTGTTGCCCGCTCCGCGTTCGTATGCTCCTTCTCGCCTACACAGACGACGGGGGTGAGACCGTTTCTGAGGGCCGCGCTGAGCTTGGAGCCCGTGATCCGGTCGTCTTCGCCAAGCACGGAACGACGTTCCGCGTGTCCGATCGCCGCATACGTGCAGCCGATCGAGGCGAGGTCGAGTCCGCTCACCTCACCGGTGTAAGCGCCCCTGTCTTCCCAGAACAGGTCTTGCCCGCCGACCTCGACGCCGGTTCCCTCGAAAATCTCGATCGCATCGACGATAGAGGGAAACGAGGGAAGCACGAAGAGACCGACTTGCCCATCCGCGACCGCCGGATGAGTGCGCGCCAATTCCGCCACGGCCGTGCACCACTCGAGAGTACGGGCATGGTCAAAGTACATCTTGAGGCTTATGCCGATGAGCGTTCGCGGCACCACGCGCTTCACCGTCTCCCCATAAGCCGCAGGTGATCAGGCCGAGTCATTCGTTCTCGTACTGGGTGAGGATCGATACCTTGTCAGCCGAAGCGGACGAGTCATCGAAGGTGTACGTGAGCCATTCGCGCGCGAGGCGCCGGGCTAGTTCGATGCCGACGACACGCTGGCCGAAGCACAGCACCTGTGCGTCATTGCTCAGCACAGACCGCTCGACAGAGAAGCTGTCATGGGCGGTCACCGCACGGATGCCGGCAACCTTGTTCGCTGAGATCGCCACGCCCAGACCCGTACCGCAAACGAGGAGCGCGCGATCCGCGTCGCCGCGAGCGATCATCTCTGCGGCCTCGATGGCGACAGTCGGATAGGCAGTATGGCCGCCCACATCGACGCCGACATCGGTAACGGATGCCACGAGGCTGTTGCCTTCGAGGTCTGCCTTCAGAATCTCTTTGTAGTCAAAGCCTGCGTCGTCTGATCCGACCACGATCCGGAACTGCTGGTTCATACTCGCTCCTTTGTTTCTTCTGTGATGACATCTGCTACGGCCTGCGCGATCATCGCGAGCGATACTGCGCCGGGATCCGGCGTTCCAATGCTCTTTTCCTGATGCGGTCGTGCGCGGCCAATACGGGGAAGGAGCTGAGCGGTCGCGGCAGCGGCATCCTTCGCCGTCACTGCGGCACGTGGCCAGGCCGTTGCGAGATGCTGGCCAGCGGCAACGCCGGCCTCGAGGCTTTCAGCGAAAGGAGTAAGGGCGTCGAGGAGCGTCTTGTCCCCGAGCTGAGCCTTGCCGTAGCGCATGACTTCATCACGGCCCGCGATGAGACCGTGCGCGACCGTCGAAGCGGTCGGGCTGTCACTGTCGCCGATCGCTTCCCCGAGCGCGCGGAGAATGAGTCCCCACAGGGCTCCGGACGTACCGCCTGCACGGTCGGCCCAGGCGTCGCCGGCGCGGAGGAGTACTGTGCCGGCTCCCGCTCCGGAGTCGGCCGCGGTTGCCGCGGCTGCCGCCCCCGCGATTACGCCGCGTTGCATGCCGATGCCATGGTCCCCATCGCCCGCGATCGCGTCCAGGTGACCCAGGTTGTCGACGTTTGCGTCGATGACTGAAGCCATCGCATCCAGCGCGCGGACCACGAGCGAGGCTGCGACACGGGAGTCATCACTTGCATCCGGAATGGGTTCCTCCGGGACATCGGGGGCAAGCTCACCGCTGTCGCCGGTCACGGCGACCATTGCGCCCTTCCGGTAGGCGGGGCTCCAGGCCGGAGCTTGCCAGGCTTCGGCCAGAGAGTCGTCGAGCCAGACCAGGGTGAGCGAGACGCCCGCCATCTGGAAGCTGGTGACGAGTTCGCCAACCTCGGGCTCCACGATCTCGACGCCAGCGGCGGCAAGTCGCTCGGAGAGGGAGCGGTAGGTGACGAAGAGTTCTTCGTATTTGACGCCGCCGAGCCCATTCAGAACGACCCCGACGCGAGATCCGGAAGCAGCACCAACGCCGTCCGGCAGTTCATCGAGCAGTTTGTCCACGAGCAGGGCTGCAAGTCTGTCGGCGGTGGGGATGTCGACTTCGTCGATCCCGGGCTCACCGTGGATGCCCATGCCGATCGCCATCCGGCCGGTCGGCACGGTGAAGAGGGGCTCCGACGCCCCGGGCAACGTACACCCGGTGAAGGCAACACCGAAGGATCGGGTGCGTTCGTTGGCGTGGTTGGCGGCCGCCCACACTTCGTCAAGGGACGCCCCTGAGGCGGCCGCATGACCCGCCGCCTTGAATACCACCAGGTCCCCCGCGATACCGCGGCGCTTGCCGCGCTCATCGGGAGAAGCACTGAAAATGTCGTCCGTCACCACAACGGTTCGGCACGGAATTCCCTCGGCAATCAGCCTGCGCTGGGCCTGATCGAAGTTGAGAACGTCCCCGGCATAGTTGCCGTAGCTCAGGAGTACGCCGGCCTCACCCGCCACCGCCCTGGCGACCGAATACACGCGCTGGGCCGAGGGGCTCGCGAAGACTCCGCCCGCTGCAGCACCGTGTGCCATGCCTGGGCCGACGAGGCCGGCGAAACCGGGGTAATGGCCCGAGCCGCCACCGATCACGATGGCCACTTCGCCCGCGGGGGTAGAAGTTCGTCTGGCAACTCCGCCCGGCACGCGCCGCACGAGAGAAGCATTGGCAGCGACGAATCCGTCCAGGAATTCATCGGCGAACTCGGTCGGATCGTTGTACAGATAGGTCATCTTGGTGCCTTCGAACGAAACGGGAGTGAAGCGCATCGCGTCCGAAGTGGAGTTGGCGCGGTGCGTCCGGCCAGGACGGTCGCCTTTGGGCAACGACCGCCCTGGCCGGGCTCTTCTTGCGGTTGTGTGACTACTGAGCGAGCGTGAACGGTGCGGTGTACTTGTCCACGTTGCTCTTGTTGATGAGGATGCAGTCGAACGCCTGCTTCTCGGTCGAAGCTCCGGTCTTGCCGGTGCGGATGTAGCTGTCCGCCTCGTCGACGGCCTTCTTCGCAAACGTTGCAACCGGCTGGAGAACGGTGTACTGCAGCTCGCCGCTCTTGATTGCCGCGACGGCATCCGGTGATCCGTCGAAGCCGCCCACCTTGACCGAGGAAAGCTTGCCGGCTTCCTTCAGCGCCGCGATCGCGCCGAGCGCCATCTCGTCGTTACCCGCGATCACGCCGGTGATCGTCGGGTTCGCCTGGAGAATCGACTGCATCTTGTCGTGGCCCTGGGTACGGTCCCAGTTCGCAACCTGCGTGGCGACCTTCTTCAAGCCCGGGTACTGCGACAGCACCGTCTGGTAGCCGTTCGATCGGGTCTGCGCGTTGTTGTCAGACGGGGCGCCGAAGAGTTCCGCGTAGTCGGCCGTCTGGCCAACATCCTTCACCCACTCCTGCGCACCGAGCGCGGCACCCTGGGCGTTGTTCGACACCAGCTGCGCCTTTGCGAGGCCCGACTGGTTGATCTCGGCGTTCACGAGGAACACCGGGATACCGGCGGCATCCGCCTTCTTGACGGCGCCGATCGATCCACTCGCATTCGCGGGGTCCAGGATAATGGCCACCGATTTGTTCGTGATCGCGGTGTCGATGAGGGTGCTTTCGGTATTGGTGTCACCCTTTGATGCCGACACGTTGGCCTTGTAGCCGAGCGACTTGGCCTCGGCGGAGGCGACATTGCCCTCCGTCAGCCAGTAGGGGTTCGACGGGTCGTTGACGATGATGGAGATCAGGCCGCCCTTGGCCTTGTTTGCTGAGGTGGAGCCGCCTGTGGCGCTTGCGCCAGCGGAACACCCGACGAGTGACACCGCCAGGCCGACACCGGTTGCCAGCATCATTACTGATCTGCGATTCATGCTGATTCCTTTCGCTGTGTGTCCGGCTGACGGAAGTCAGCCGGCGATCTTCTCTGGCACAGGCGCAACATCTGCTGGTGCGCTGTCGAGCGGAGAAGAGGTTGTGGGGACGGCGGCCTTCGGCGCCTTCTTGCGGTTCTTGTATTGCACGGCGTTCAGGAGCACGGCGAGCACGATGACCGCGCCGGTGAACACTGTCTGCCAATAGGCGGAGACGCCGATGATGACGAGGCCATCGGAGAGGAACCCGATCACGAATGCGCCGAGCAGAGTGCCTCTGACGTTTCCGCGGCCACCGGCGAGAGAGGCGCCCCCGATGACGACGGCGGCGATGGCGGTCAGTTCGTACGAGGTCCCGGCCGTGGGGCTGGCCGAGGTGAGCTCCGAGGCCAGAATCAGTCCGGCGATGGCGGCACAGACACCGGAGATGACGTAGACACGTACCTTCACCCGCTTGACCGGCACTCCGGAAAGCTCGGCGGCACGCTCATTGCCACCGGATGCGTAGAGCCACCGGCCGAAGACCGAGCGGTTGAGCAAAACGCTGGCGACGATTGCGACGGCGATCATCACGAGCACCCCGATTGGAATGTTGATGATCCGGTCGAATCCGAGCCAGTCGAAGCCGGTGTTGCCGACCGCTGGGTCACCACCGAGGTTGTTGTAGGTGAGGCCATTCGTCATGAGCAGGGCGATGCCGCGCACAACGTAGAGCATTCCCAGCGTGGCGACGAAGGGGGCAACCTTGAACCGGGAAACGAGCACGCCGTTCACGAATCCGATCAGCGCACCGACCCCGCAGGACAGGATCACGATGACCCAGACCGACGGATACAGCGTCACCCCGAACGCGTGCAGCGGCACACCCGACATGAGGGCGCCCGCGACGATCCCGGACAAGCCGAGTGTCGATCCAACCGAGAGGTCGATGCCGCCGTTGAGGATGACGAGCAACATCCCGATCGACAACAGAGCGTAGACGGCCACATGCGACGACATCGTCAGGATGTTGCTGACAGTGAAGTAGTTGGGCGACAGGATCGAGAAGAAGACGATGATCGCGATGAGCGCAAAGAACGCCCTCCCCTGGAGCAGAAGCGTGCCCAGGCTGAATCCGTTCGCGAATATCGTGGGTCGGAAACGTTGGCGTGCGGTTGAAGTGGTCATTGGGCTTTCCATTCCCTGGAGGTCAGGCGACCACGGCTTCGCCGGAGGCAGCCATGATCTCTTCCTTGCTGATGTCTGATGTGAACTCGGCCGATATGCGACCGCGGCTCATCACGACGATGCGGTGGGCGATACTGAGGCATTCGTTGACCTCGGACGTCGAGTACACGACGGCGAGGCCAGCAGCGGCACGCTCGGCGAGAAGACGGAACACCTCTGCCTTGGCGCCGACGTCGATTCCCCGGCTCGGTTCGTCGAGCAGGATCACATCGGGATTGGTGGCGAGCATTTTGCCGATCACAACCTTCTGCTGATTGCCGCCCGACAACGATCCAATCGGCGCTTCGCCGCTCGCTGTCTTCACGTGCACATCGCGGATCAAGTCCTGGATCAGGCCTTTTTCTTTCGCCGACGACAAGAACAGCCCCCGGACGAACGTGCCGATACTCGCGAGCGACAGGTTGGTGCCCACGCTCATCGTCTGCACCAGGCCGTCGCGCTGACGATCCTCCGGCACGAGAGCGAGACCGTTCGCGATGCGTTGCGCGAGCGAGAGGCGCGAGATGTCCTTGCCGTTCTTCAGCACCCGGCCACCGGTGATCCGCACGCGGCCGGCGACGGCCTCGAGCAGTTCGGTCCGGCCGGCACCCATGAGTCCGTAGATGCAAACGATTTCGCCCGCGCGGACATCGAGGGAGAGCCCGTCGACGATCGAACGTTCCGGGTTCTCGACATCGGCGACACTGACGTTCTCGATGGAGAGCGCGACATCGCCGAAGTCGTAGCCGCTCGGCGGCGAGCCCAGGTCGAAGTTCTCGCCCACCATCTGGCGGACGATCCACTCCAGGTCGATCTCAGATGCCGGTGCGGTCGCCGTGATTGATCCGTCGCGGAGCACCACGGCGTAGTCGCTGATTTCGAGCGCCTCCTCGAGGTGATGCGAGATATAGACGATGGAGACGCCTTTGCTCGTCAGATCCCGGATGACAGTGAAGAGAACCTCGACCTCGGTGGCGCTGAGCGCCGACGTCGGTTCGTCCATGATGAGGATCCGGGCGTCGATCGAGATCGCGCGAGCGATCTCCACGATCTGCTGCTGGCCGAGCCGCAAGTCTGCGACGAGGGTCAGAGGATCGATCGACTCCTCGAGGCCGGTCATCAATTCTCGCGTCTGACGCTCTTCCTCCGCGAAATCGATGCCGACTGCGTTGCGGATCTCGCGTCCCATGAAGATGTTGTCGCGCACGTTCAGATTGGGGGCGAGGCTCAACTCCTGGTGGATGATCGAGATCCGCCGCTCACGCGCCTCAACGCTGGAGGCGAATTCGACGACCTCACCTTCGAGTTCGATCGCTCCGGTCGTCGGCGTCTCGACACCGGAGAGGATCTTCATGAGCGTCGACTTACCCGCCCCGTTCTCACCGAACAGCGTTGTCACCTTGCCGCGATGGACGTCGAAGTTCACACCTTTGAGCGCGCGGGTTCCGCCGTATGTCTTGACGATGTCTTTCGCTCGCAACACGATATTGTCGGCGGTGCTCACTTCACCTCCAGCGAGGCCGGGGTGATGAGCCAGCTGTTGGGGTTGATCAACTGGAATGCGCCAACGATGGTGACCGTCTTGCCCGTCAGGCTGGCGGTGTCGACCTTCGCGAGCACCAGCTTCTTCAGCTGGTCGTTGAGCGCAGTTGCAGCATTCTGGTAATCGATCTGGTTTGAGAAGTCGCCGAAGGCGATGTTTCCGGGAGCGTCACGCAGGTCGGTCCCGTTGATTGCAGGGCCGGTTTGCACGCGGACCACCAACGTTTGCGGAAGCCCGGCAACCGTGACGGGGTAGATCCCGGATGCGTTCGTGCCGAAAGTGCCGGTGAGGCTCACCGAGAACTCCGGGCCGGCGCCGGCGCCCGTGTTGACTCCATATTTCTTGCCTGCAGCGGTCGGATCCGCGGCGATCGCCGCCGCGAGCGTCGGCGCATCGACGGCGCGCTTCGTGATGGCTGCCTGGACCTTCGGAAATTCCTTCTTGCCATACGCCTGGGCGGAGAAGGCCTCTGTTGTCGCTGCCGCGGCCGAACCGTTTGCAACCACCTTGGTGCCAAGGCCAAGTGCGACGATAACGACGACCACCGCGACGATCCAGGCGATGCGCTTCGCCTTCGGAGTGAGTCCGATACGCTCACCCTGCTGAGGTGCGGCGCTCACGACTGGAACACCCGGGACTGGGTGTCGTTGGGGCGGATCTGGAGCTTGCGCCCCGAACCCTTGCGGAACATGTCCAGGGCCTCTTCGTAGTCGTCCAACGTGAACGAGTGGCTGATCATGGGCCCGGGGTTGATTGCCCCGGCTTCAAACATCTCCACCGCGCGGGCAAAGGTGTTGAGCACCGCCATGGTGCCGACAATGGAGATCTCGTCGCGGTAGACGCGGAACGGGGAGTAACCGGCTTTCGCCTCGGCGGGTGCGACCCCGAAATGCTGGAACGTACCGCCGGCCTTGACCCGAGGAAGCCCGTCTTCGATCGCGCGGATGCTGCCCGTGCAGTCGATGACGACATCCCACTTGTCGCGTCCGGCGTCGTCCGCGCGAGTGAAGCGGTTCTGCACTCCGACCTGCTCCGCGACCTTCAGACGGTCCTCGTTGAGATCGATGATGGTGACCGAGGCCGCACCCGCGCGTGGCGCGAGCTGTGCCATCAGCAACCCCATGGTGCCGGAGCCATAGATGAGCACATGGTCTCCGATGCGCCGCGGAAGGATGTCCCAACCGCGGATGGCGCACGCGAGCGGCTCAATGAGCGCTGCCTCGTAGAGGTCCGTCTCCGGCTTCAACTTGTAGACGTTCGCCGAAGGCGCGGTGAAGCGCTCCTGGGACGCGCCGTCGGAAGCAACGACGCCGAGTCCGTTCCACAGGCGGCACAGGTTCTGCTTGCCACTGAGGCAGAACTCGCACTCGCCGCAGGTCGTGCTCGGGTTGACTGCGACATGGTCACCGATCGCCAGCCGGCCATCGTTGACTTCATCGCCGAGGGCGACGACCGTGCCGGTCGCCTCGTGTCCGGGAACGAGCGGGAAGAGGGTGCCCTCGAACTCGCCATCGAAAACGTGCGTGTCGGTACCGCACATCCCAACAGCGGCGACCTCGATGACCACATCTTTCGGTCCCGGGGTCGGCTCCGGTCGTTCGATGAGGCCCAATGTACCGGCCGCTTCGAAAACTACAGCTCGCATCTGCTCTGACGCCCTTCTTTGGTATGGCTCTGTCGTGGTGCGTGTGCCGACAGGGGACCATTCGTCCTCGTCGACGGCAAACGTGCTGTTCGAACACGAAATAACGCAGACAAACTCGTGTTAGAAACGTGTGATCTTGGTTCACAATCACGTTAGATCAGACACTAGTCACGTCAAGTTCGCGTGTCAATTCGACCGAAAAGCACCGGCAGGCGAACGCACACACCGTGCGGAAACACCCCGGTCTGTGCCGAGGCAGCCTGATCGCCATCAGCGATGACTATGTGATATCACCCCGACCACGAGACCTCACAAGTTAACGTGAGCCGCGCCGTTCGACTAGCGGAAGACCTCACGGAGAGCCTCGCGCATGACCTGAGGGTCGGCATCCACGCCCGTCCAGTGCTTGATCGAGATGACCCCCTGGTTCACGAGCATGCCGAGGCCATTGAGAACAACGCAGCCGCGGGACTCTGCTTCGTCGAGGAACTCCGTCTGCGGAGGGTTCGGGATGATATCGGCGACGACCATGCCCTCAGTCAGGGTCGTGTAGTCCACGTTCGGTCGCTCGTGCACATCGGGGAAGAGCCCGATCGACGTCGCATTCACGACGATGTTCGTGTCGGCGGGGATCCGGAATGCTCCGACCCATACCCTGGCCTCCGCGCCGGCCGGGGTTCGCCGGCGCACAAGTTCGGCGAGCTCGGCGCCACGAGCCGGGTCCCGGTTCACGATCGTGATGTGCGTTGCGCCTGCCAGCGCGAGTTCGACCGCAATCGCGCGGGCGGCACCCCCCGCACCGAAGAGCACGACGGTCTTCCCACGAGGATCGATCGTCGTGCGGAGCGAGGTGAGAAATCCTTGTCCGTCGGTATTCTCGCCGACGAGACGGCCATCCCTGACAATGACACAGTTGACAGCACCGATGACCTCAGCCGACTCGGCAAGCTCATCGAGGTGGCTGATCACCGCGATCTTGTGCGGCAGGGAGCAGTGAAATCCGACCCAGCCCATCGCAACCGCGCCGCGCACGGCAGCCCCGAGATCGTCCGGCGCTACGTCACAATTGACGTAGCGTGCGTCCAGTCCGTGATGCCGATACGCGGCTTCGATCATGGCGACGGTCGGGTTCTCCGCGGCCGGCCTGGCGAACAGGCCAGTGAGGGTGCTCAGGAATGGGGGCGTTGCGGTCACTGGCCCAATGTTACGGGCCGCCGTGAGCCGCGATTCGCGCAGCCGCAGTGATGACTCTCGTCATCGCGGCGTGAAGGGCGATGAGCTCGTCCTCGTCCATCCCGAGCCGCCGCATCATCGTGGCCGGAATCGTTTCGGCCTGTTCCCGCAGCGCCCTGCCCGCGCCCGTCAGCGAGATACGGAGGGTACGTTCGTCTCCCGCAACGCGCTCGCGGTGAACGTAGCCCAAGGCTTCGAGCCGCTTGACCAAGGGCGATGCCGTCGCCGGTTCGAGCCCAAGCAATTCGGCGAGCTGTTTGAGCGAGAGCTGTCCGTGCTGCCAGAGCGCGAGCATCACCAGATACTGCGGGTGGGTGAGGTTGAGCGGTTCAAGCACGGGCCGGTACGCGTTCACGACAGATCGCGAGGCAAGTGAGAGGGCGAAGCAGACCTGGCTCTCAAGCGCGAGAGGGTCTCGAGTCTCCGTGCGCACGATCACTCCGCAGGGGTCGGGCAGTGAACGCGAGTCGACGTTCTGTAGTCGCCGACCCTCTCGATCGTGTGTTCGGTCATCGGAGCGCCGCACAGCGGACACGCCCGATCTGCACGACGGATGTCGGGACCCTCCGGATGCCCCGCACCGATGTCCGCGGGTCCGGTGAAAGTTCGCACCACATCGTTGGCCTTCTCGTAGAAGCGCCAGAACTTGCCGGCCATAACTGATGCACCTTTCTCCGCATTGCACTAACTCTTAGTGTACTAAGTAAGTGCGGGTCGGCCAATTCCGGATGCGATGCGGATGGTCCGTCACTGAGCGCCTTGCCCTCATGCGTCGAGGTCGGTGCTCGCGCTCAGGTCCTTCCACGCGTCGATCTCCGCGCGTTGTCGGTCGAGCACGCTGCCCATGGCGGCGAGCGCATCGGTTCCGAGGAGCAGCAGCTCCGGCGCATCCTGAGAGTCGACGACGGTGATGATCGCCTGTGCCGCCTTCGCGGGGTCCCCCGGCTGGGTCCCATGCGCGATGTCATGCTCCTTGCGACGCTTGCCGGCCGTGTCGGCGTAGTCGTCGATGGCTTCTGCTGACTGCGTCAGCGACCGACCTGCGAAATCGGTCCGGAACCCGCCTGGCTCGATGCTCACCGCGGTGATTCCGAGCGGCTGAAGTTCCTTGCGGAGAGAGCCCGTGATGCCCTCGAGCGCCGCCTTCGTCGCGGAGTAGTAGCCAGAACCGGGCGGTGAAATGCGCGCGCCGATCGAGGAGACGTTGACGATCGTGCCAGAGCGGCGGGAGCGCATCCCGGGCAACACCGCCTTGATGAGAGCGACCGGGCCGAAGACGTTGGTCGCGAACAGCGTCTGCACGTCCCGCTCGTCGCCTTCCTCGATGGCCGCCCGATAGCCGTAGCCCGCGTTGTTGACCAGCACGTCAACGGCGCCGAACCGTTCCTCGGCGCTGCGGACCGCCGTCGCCACCTGGTCGTGGTCGGTGACATCCAGAGCCAGTGGAAGGGCAGTGCCCGGATGCGCATCGGCCAGATCGGCGATGCTGTCGATCGAGCGTGCTGTGATCACAGCGTTGTCGCCGCGAGCGAGCACTGCCGCCGCGAGCGCGCGGCCGAGCCCGGTGGAGCATCCGGTGATGAACCAGGTGATCATGGTGTTCGGTGCCTTTCTCGGAAGGTGGTGGCTACGCCACGTTGAAGATGTCGACATCGGCGCGCCACACGCCATCGGATTCACGGCGGAAGGTGCACAGCGAGTTCCCGTGCACGTCGATACTCGAACCATCCGCAGTTCGTATTCGCGTCACACTGCGACCGATCTCATACGCAATGCCATCGCCCAAGGACGTGATCTCTACGCTTTCAAGGACCAGGTCATAGACACCCCGATCGAACCCACTCTGCCAAAATTCCTGAACGGCGTCCCGGCCGGTCATCATCTCCCGACCCGGAGGTAGAAAGCGCGTGTTTTCAGTCCATAACGAGGCCTTTGCCGCAGCGTCCTGATTGCGGGAGGCCGCCATTGCGGCCTCATTGAACTGCCTGATCCCCTCCCTGGCCTGGACGTCTCGGTCGTCAGACACTGCCTCGACGGTTCGACTGTCCGCGGGATTCGGGGATTTCATGCATGGGCCTCCATCGTTGCGTTTTCATCGACAACGCGCCGAACTCTCCCCGGATTCCCGTGTTTGCTCGGAGAACAATGTGTGGCGAAGGTGTGGTGCGGGTGGAGTTCCCTCCCCCACCGCCTCCTCAGGCCGAGGTCAATTGCGTCAGGACGGACGGCTGACCACCGGTCAATCCGACGAGCGCCGCGTTGAAGGTCCTCCCGTGGCCACTGGCGAGATGCGCGGCGAAGGCCGCATCATTCACGTATTCCTCGTAGACGATGAACCGTGACGGGTCGTCGACCCGACGATTCGCCGCGAACACAAGATTGCCAGGTTCTGCCCGAACAGCCGTCGTGAACTCGCGAACCAACTGGGCGAGCGCCTCGTCGTTGCCCGCGGTGGCTTGGAACTCGGCGATGAGCACGCGTCGAGGGTCGCCTGCGGCGTGAAGGCGCGTTATGAGTGGTGAATCAACCATGCGCGTTAGGCCGACGGCGCACTGCCAATGAGGCCCGTGATCGTGCCGAGAAGCTTCTCAGCGTCGAACTCGGACGTGGGTGCATCCCGAACGATCTTGCCGAGTCGCAGTACGACGATTCGGTCTGTCACCTGCAGGACATGGGGCAGAGTGTGCGAGATGAAGATGACACCGAGCCCCTTCGCTTTTGCCACCCTGATGACGTCGAGCACCTCATTCGCTTGGCGCGCACCGAGGTGGTTGGTTGGCTCGTCGAGGATGATCACCTTGCGGGCCCACGATACGGCGCGACCGATCGCGACAGCCTGGCGTTGGCCACCAGACAACTCTGCGACGGTGCGGTCGCTTGCCGCAACGCCGATGCCAACACGGTCGAGGTCCTCGTGGGCGACCGTGTCCATCTTCTTCTGGGAGAGGAAGCCGAGCCGACCCAGGATGCCAGGCACCTTGAGCTCGCGGCCGAGGAAGACATTCGAACTCACCGTGAGGTTCGGCGCGAGACCCGAGTCCTGGTAGAGAGTTTCGATGCCGGCCTGGAGTGCGCCATGCGGAGAGTGCCAGTGGCGTTCGATTCCGTCGAGCAGGATCTGGCCGCCGTCGGGCTGGTGGGCGCCCGAGAGCACCTTCACGAGGGTCGACTTACCGGCGCCGTTGTCACCGACGAGCCCGATCACCTCACCCGCGTGGATCTGCAGGCTTACATTCTCAAGGGCGACGACGCTTCCATAATTCTTCGAGACGTTGCGTACCTCGTAGATGGGTGCCGCGGTTTCGGTCATTTGATCCTCCGGTGAACTCCGCGCAGGGCCTGTAGCGCCACCGCTGCCGCGATTAGGATGGCGACGACGACCTGGTTCCAGTTCGGGTCGATGTTGATGACGAGCAGACCGCTCGTGACGACGGTGAGGATGAGCGCTCCGAGAACCGTACCGCTCATGCGCCCGACACCGCCGGTGAGGCTCGCACCGCCGATGACGACTGCCGCGATCGCCTGCAACTCGTTTCCCGCTCCGGCGCTCGGGGAGCCCGAGCCGAGCTGCAGGTACAGAGCCATGCCGGCGATACCGGCGAGAAGTCCGGAGAGCGCGTAAACCTTAGTGAGGTGTTTCTTCACGCTAATGCCCGCGGCGGTTGCTGCGAATGCGTTACCGCCGATCGCGAACGTGTAACGACCGAACAGGCTCTTGTGCAGGTAAAGCCCTGCAATCACGACGATGACGATCACGATGAGCACCGGCCAAGAGAACGGGCCGAGCCAGACGTTGGCGAGACCGATCGCGCTGGGCGGTCCGCCGCTGACGGGGCCACCCTTCGTTAGCACGAGGGCAAGCCCCGCGCCCGCGCCGAGTGTCGCGAGGGTCGCGACGAACGGCACGAGCTTTGCGAAATTGATGAGTGCGGCGTTGACCAGGCCGACGGTCAAGCCGACCGCGGCGGCGACGACGGCACCGATCGTGATCGCCACCGGGTCGGGAACACCTGCGCCCGTGAGACCCGCCATTGCGAACGCCGAGACGACACCCGAGATCGTAACGGTGGAACCGACCGAGAGGTCGATCCCACCGCTCACGATGACGAAAGTCTCACCAATCGCGAGGAGCGCCAGTGGGGCCCATTGCACGAGGATGTTGCCGAAGGTGCCGATGCTCAGGAAGTTCTCGTTCAACGCCGAGAATCCGGCGATCATGGCGACGAGCACCACGATCAGGAGGAATTGCTGGTTGACCAGCACCCTCCTTAGGGTTGCCCCGCTCCGATTCGCGCCGCCCGCGCTCCCCGAACCGGTTAATTCCTTTGCGGCAACCGTGTCGACCTTGACCACGCGCGCTCCTTTACCTAGCGATTATCTCTGACGTCACTTGCGTGAATGGCTGGCTAGCCCTGGACGTACGTGAACTTGGTCAGGTCGGCGGCCGAGGTGCTCCTGTCGAGAACGATGTTCGGCAGCGTGACGGACTTCTTGATGCCATCGGCCTTGTTGCCAGCCTTGATGTACTTGACGAGGGTGTCCACGGCGTCCTTGCCTTCCGCCGCAGGGTCTTGCGCAACGAGTGCCGTGAAGACACCCGTGCCGATCAGGTCGACGTTGGTCTTGTATGCGTCGTAGCCGATGAGCGCAACCTTGCCCGTGAGTCCCTTGGCCTGCAGCGCCGCTGCTGCACCGGTGGCGTTCGTGCCGTCGATGGCGAAAATGCCGCTGAGCTTCGGGTAGGTGGTCAGCCAGTTGTTGATGTTTGTGTTGGCCGTCGTCGGGTTCGACTGCGAGTAGCCCGTCGCGACGATGTCGATACCGGGGTACTTCGCAGCGATCTCCGCCTTGAATCCGTTAAGGCGGTCGACGTTGGTCGTTGCCGTAGCGGAGGTGAGGCCCACGACGACCTGGTACGTGCCACCCGCCTGGTAGCCGATTGCCTTTGCGAGGGTGTCGGCGGCGACCGATCCACCCTGAGCGTTGTCACCCGTGATGAACGAGATGACCTTGCTCTGGTCGTTGACCTTGCTGTCGACGTTGACGACCGGGATGCCGGCGTTGACGGCCTGGGTGACCGAGTTCTGAAGGGCCACGGGGTCGGTGGGGGCGAGGGCGAGGCCCGACGGCTTGAGTGCCAGCACCTGGTTGACGATGGGAATCTGGGTCGCCGGCGAGTACGTGGTCGCGTTGCCCTGGAAGACCAGGTTGACGCCAAGTGCGTTCGCCTCGTCCTGGGCTCCGACCTTCATGGCCTGGAAGAACGGATCGGATGACGCACCGACAACGAACGCGATTGTGAGCTTCTTCGACGAGCCCGAGTTGGGAGTGGACGACGCGCTGGTGCTGCTGCATGCGGTCAGGCCGAGAGCGGCGATTGCGACGACCGAGCCGACCGTGATCAGACGCTTGATCCCGGCACGCGATGCTGTGCGATTCGACATTGAATTTCCTCTTTCAGTAACGGCACCGACTGGATGCCCGACAACGATGTCAATGGTAGGTCTACGTCATGTAAACCTATATAGTCAAGTTGGAACGCGCATGGGAGAACAAGTCGTGACATCGATGTCGGCTTCGGGAACGTCAAGGCAGGAGCCTCGGCCGCGCGCGACCATGAAGAACGTGGCCGCGCTTGCCGGAGTGGGCATCAAGACCGTGTCTCGGGTTGTCAACAATGAGCCCAACGTGTCCGAGGCGACGATCGCGAAGGTCAGGGATGCCGCACGCATTCTCAACTACGAGCCCGATCTCCATGCGGGCAACCTGCGACGCGCCGATCGAAAGACCCAGACGCTGGGGCTACTCGTCGGTAGCGTCGCGAACCCGTTCGCGGGTGCGCTGCATCGTGCGGTCGAGGATGTCGCCACCGAACGGGGTGTCGCTGTCTTCGCCGCGAGCCTCGATGATGATCCCAACCGTGAGCGCGGAATTGTCTCCGCGCTCGTTCGCCGTCGCGTCGACGGCCTCATCTTGACCACCGCGACGAAAAGCCAGGGCTACCTTCTTCCGGAGCAGGATCGCGGTACACCGATCGTGTTCGTCGACCGTGAGCCGGTCGGAATCGAGGGCGATGCAGTCGTAAGCGACAACGCCCCCGGCGCCTCCGTCGCGGCCCGCCATCTCATCGCACACGGACACCGTCACGTCGCCTATCTCGGTGACCGCCGCGATCTGCAGACCGCCGCGGAGCGTAAGCGCGGCTTTCTCGAGGAGATGGGACGATCGGGGGTTGCGACAAGTGGAATCCCGACGATCGAAGACCTCCACGACGAAGAGATGGCGTATGCCGCCACGCTCGAGCTTCTCGGCGGCCCCGATCGGCCGACAGCGCTCTTTACTAGCCAGAACCTCGTGACCATCGGCGCCATCCGCGCTCTCCGCCAACTCGAGCTGCATCGCGACATCGCCCTCATCGGTTTCGACGACATTGCCCTCGCCGATCTGCTCCAGCCCGGGATCACCGTTATCACTCAGAACCCACGGGAGATTGGCCGCCTAGCCGCCGAGCGCGTCTTCGCGCGCCTCGATGGCGACGAACAGCCCGAGCGCACCTACGTCGTGCCCACACACCTCATCATCCGAGGATCAGGAGAAATCCCGCCCCATGTCTAAGCCAACAGTTGTTGTCGTCGGCGACGCACTGATCGATGAGTTGCGTGGCCCGGAAGGAATCCGCGAGTTCGCCGGTGGCGCCGCGCTCAACGTCGCCATCGGGCTCGCCGTGCTGGGAGTTCCCACGACACTCATCGCAATGGTGGGTGAGGATGCCGACGGTGAGACCATCAAGCGCGCCCTCACCAGGCACGGCGTCCGGCTGATCCAGACAGTCGGACCGAATGGCAGTTCGCGCGCGGTGTCCGACCGCACCGACGGCGAACCGCGCTACACATTCAACGACGCCGCGCGGGCCCGAGCCGTATTGCTCGACGACACGGCGCGCGCGGCGCTTGCAACCGCCGATCTTGTCGCCATCAGCTGTTTCCCGTTCGACAACACATCCCAGGTCGATCATGTGTTATCTGCGATTCCGAATCCGGAAAAGCGATTAGTCGTCGATCCGAATCCGCGCATGGGCATGATGCACGACCTGGCCACGTTCCGCACGAACTTCGAGCGCGTCGCATCCCGATCCCTCCTCGTCAAGATCGGCGACGAGGATTCCCAGATGCTGTACGGCCTTCCGCTCGAGGCCGTACGCAGCCGCCTTCGTGAACGCGGAGCCGGCATGGTCCTTGCAACCGCGGGTCGGCACGGAGCGTCCCTTGTCACCTCGGCCGGCCTCTCGGCGAGCGAGCCGATCGCTCCGATGCCCGGCCCGGTGATCGACACCATGGGTGCCGGGGACGCGACGTTCAGCTCGACCATCGTGAGCATCCTCGACCATGGCACGCCCGTCTCGACCGTAGCTGCGCACGACCTACTTGCGCGGGCCATGCTCATTGCGGCGGCTACGTCCCGTCGCGAAGGCGCATTGCTCGCGGTCCCCGACGGGCGCTAGGCTTCAGCGAAATCTGTCGATGAGGTCGCGGCCCATGTCTTTCGCGCGGAGGGCGGCCTCGGCGTCGCCCTCGGTGGCGTTGATGATCGAGCCTTTCATGAGCACGTGCCACGAGAGCGCGAACTCCTCCGGGTCCCTGAGGTTCGCTTGCCTGGCGAGGGTTGCGATGATGCCACGGATGGTCTGCAGGTGCTCGATGCTCGACCTGCCCAGCGGATGTGACTTGCCCATCTCGACCAAGACGTTGATGAACGTGCACGCTTCGTAGTCGTCCCGATGGAACCACTCATCGAATACGTCGAAGATAGCGAGCAGGCGCTCCTCCGGGGTCTCTCCACGAGCGCACGCACCCGCTTTGACCTTGCCGAGTGTCCACTCACGCTCGCGAATATCCAGACATTCCTTGACCACCTCTTCGCGCGACCCGAACTCGCGCTCGATCTCCCCACGGGAGACGCCTGAGGCGGCTTCGATGTCTTCCCAGCCGAGGTTTTTCACGCCGCGTTGGATGATCAGCGGATAGGCGGCGGCGAGAACCCGTTGGCGAAGGTCTGAGGCGACCGATCGCTGCGGGTCGCCGCACCTGTCGGTGTCGTCATCCGTTGCGGGTCGGTTCGGGCTCGCCCAAACAATTCGAGCAGGTTGAGTGGCGATGGCCATGACACACAGGGGCGTGGTCGGCGTGACAAGCAACAGCTCGACTCCTGCGGCGTGGGCAAGGGTCACAAGCTGCGATTCGCCGCTTTCGACGGCATCCCTCGCATGGCCCACGAAGATCGACGCCATCAGCTCGGTGACGAGGAACTCCCGCCCGCCGTGAGACACGAGAATCGAAAACGACGATCCCGCGCCAACACGTGACTTTGACGAAGCACGCTCAATCGACGGGGAATCCTCCTTGCCCAACTCATCTCGGATCGTCATCTTTGACTCCTCACTCTGCGCAGGCTTTTCACCACAATTACTGATCGCGGACGAGCCCACAAGACCCGGCCGAAGAAGAATAGGTAAACAATGGGCACGCTGTGCGCCGCGCGACGCCACCTCACCGCATGCGACCGCTATCGTCCTGTTCTAACGTGGGAAGGTGTCGCGCTCGTCCACCCTCACAACTTCACCCGGCCAGAGGTCAGGCGCGATCGATGCGGTGCGGGTACTTGGTGTCATCGCCGTCGTCGCCGGCCACAGTCTGGCGCTCCCTTTCATCCGGCCGCTTGTCTACAGCTGGCACGTTCCCGTGTTCTTCTTCCTCGCGGGGTACTTCTGGTCCCGTGACCGGGGCATGAAGGCCGAGCTGGTTGGTCGGATGCGCACACTCGGATTACCGTACGTGTCGTGGTTTGTGGTGATTGCCTGCGCGTTTGTGCCTCTAGACGCACTGCTGGAGGCGATGACCCCGAGTCGCCTCCTTGGCCCGATTTACAACGGCGAGCTTTCCGCCATGCCGTACACCACCTTCTGGTTCGTCTCGGCGTTGTTCGCCACGGTTCTGCTCATGCGTTGCGTGTCTGCCGCACCCTGGCCGATTGTCTGGGCGCTCGGTATCGCGGGATCCATCGCAGGATTCTTTTTTGGTGGCGCGCTCGCCCAAACCCCCTTCGCGGTCGGATCGGCGATTCCCTGCCTGATCTTTGTGCTTCTCGGAACCCTCGCACACACCCTTCGGCAGCGTGTGACCCGACCCGGCCTTGTCGGGTTCGCGCTTCTCGCCGTCAGCGCGGCCCTCGTCGCAAGCCGGCTGGCCCTCCCCCTGGACATCAAGCAAGGAAACTACGGCACTCCTGGTGTCAGCGTCCTGGTCGCGGCAGCAATCTCATTCGGTTTGATCCTTGTGGCGGAGTCGGTGTTCGCACATCTTCAGCCGGGAGTTCACCGCGCTGCGACGGGTCTCTCACGGGCCGGGTTTGTCGTCGTCCTGGCCCACCCGCTCGTACTCTGGGTGCTGCTGAAATTCACACCTGGTCTCCCCAACGTTCTGGTCTTCGCCATCACGCTGACCGTTCCGTGGGCGGTAGGGCTTGTCGCCGCGCGCACGCCCGCGGCGCGCTGGCTCACCGGCGGCGAGCGCGTGCGCCTCAAGCAACTCATTGATGCTCGCGATTACCGAGCGAGATCTGACCTCCGATGACCGATGCCCCGGTCCTCTCAGGGGGCCGGGGCATCGGTTTCAGCGACAGGGCGCTGAGCGACAGTCAGCTGTTGTCGCCGTGCTGGCCGGTTCCGTCTCCGGAGGCCACGTGCAGCTCCCAGGTGATGTTGTCGCCGTGCTGCTGGGTCCAGAATGAGCGCCAGGCGCCTCCGCTCAGCTGCGGAAGTTGTGCACCCAGGACGCCAGCGGTCGACGGGTCGCCGTTGGAGACGTGGATACCCGTGATCTCGTTGTCGCCGTCGTTGTAGCCGGGGTTCGTGTAGTGGTCGTACGTCGCAGACGCGTCTCGTCCCTCCGCCAGCCAGCGCACCACGCTTGGCGCGTTCTTGCTATCGCCGTTCTTCAGGTCGAGCAGGTAGCCAGAGTCGAGGGCGTTGCGCTGCGCGTGCAGGGCGTCACCCGCATCTTCGACGACGAGCAGCTGGTCCTTCGACGCGAACTGAATGTTGTCCAGACCGGTGTGCTGCACGTCACCGACGAACACTGGCGACAATGTACCCGTGCCCGCTGTCGGCGACTTCTGGGTCAGCTTGAAGACGCCGCCGAACGCTCCCGGGAGGGCACTGTCTTTGTTCGTGTCGCCGGTCTCGGTGAAATAGAACTCGCCGAAATTCGTTCCGGGGCGGAAAACGCCGTTCTCCGGGCGCTTGAATGGGGTGGCGCCCGCTGCCGCTGCGGCGGATGTCGCCCCATTGTTGGCTCCGAGGGTGAGCGTCACCCACCGGGTCGAGAACGACGAACCATACGTGTGCAGGTCGGTGATGAACTGGTCGGACGGGTTCGCCGACAGCTCCTGCGCGGTGACCGGGGTGCCGTTCTGTCGGCTCACCTGCAGCGCCTCAAGGGTGCCAGCGGAGAGGTCGGTCGGCGTGGTCGGAGTGAACCGATAGACGTAGCTATTCGGCTTCTTGCCGCCGGACACGACCGCGCCGCCGATGTCTTCGACCAGCCATACATTGCCGGCCGAGTCGTTCTGGATGCCCTCGAAGCCACCTGAGCCGAGCGCGGGCAGCGTGGTGATCTTGCGGTCCACCGCCTCCCCGTTCGCATCGAGCAACACCGCGAACACGCCGCCCTTGGGCGCGGACGCCTCAGCGGTCAGAAGGAGCTGGTGGGTGAAGGGGTCCCAGGTGATGCCGTCGAACGTGGGAACCGCGGCTCCATCAGACCTTGTGTCGGCGATGAGGGTCACCCGCCTGGTCAGGTCGGGCTCGTCGAGGTTGACGCGCGTCACGTAACCGCCGGGACCGCCTTCGTGTCCCTGGAACAGGTAATGCTTGCCGCCGAAGACGAGGTACACGTTCTTGTCGGGTTCGGTCTTGAACGCCTCATTGGGGCTCTGGGTGAGGGCACCGCCGTTTGACGTGTTGTAGCCGTAGTTGGTGACCCCGCCGTGCGCGTTGACCAGGGGCAGCTGGCCGTAGGCGACGGCACTCTCGGTGAGTCCGCTGGCCAGAACGTTTGACTGGATGCCGAAAGCGGAGTTCGCCGCGACACCGCTCACGTTCAATCCACCCGATCCGGATGCCGTCTGTGCCGTTGCCGGCATCGCCGCCGCCGTAAGAGCCACGAGGCCGAGTCCGAGGCCAACGGCCCCGACCAGCCCAAGCTTCCTGTGCTGTTTCATCATTCCTCCTCCTGCCCGGCTGGTGCTAGGCAACGCTCATAGACAAGCGGCCACAAGTGACGACACGGCGGTTTTGAGGTGAACGTGAGGAAAACTCTGTCGCACATCAGGTCAGGTTAGGCTTGCCTAATGACTCTCCGCCCGAGGGCCTGATCCGACCGCACAGAGCGTGGAAGCAAGCACCCCCAGAGCAATGCTGGAAACAACAGAGAAAAGCGCCCATCCGCTCGTACTCCCGCGCCGCCGATGGTTGCCGACGGGTCGGAATCTGCTCACGCTCGGCCTCTTCACGGTCTGGGGCCCGGGATTGGTTGTCATGCTGGCCGACACGGACGCCGGCTCACTGATCACCGCAGCACAATCGGGCGCGCAATGGGGTTACCACATGGTGCTGCCCCAGTTAGTCCTCATGCCCATCCTCTACGTCGTGCAGGAAATTACCGTCCGACTCGGTGTCGTTACCGGCAAGGGTCATGCGACGTTGATCAGGGAGCAGTTCGGCCGCGGCTGGGCGCTGGTCTCCGCGGGCACGCTTTTCCTTTCGGTCATCGGGGCGCTCCTGACCGAGTTCGCTGGGATCGCGGGTGTGGGCGTGCTCTTCGGCATATCCCCCTGGGTGACCGTCCCCGTCTCGACTGCTCTGCTGCTCGGGCTGGCGCTGACCGGCAGCTATAAGCGCGTCGAGCGTGTCGGCATCGCGGTCGGCCTGGGTGAGGTCGCGTTCTTCGTCGCCATGGTCCTCAGCCACCCCCAGCCCGCCGACATCGTCAGCGGAATGCTTTCCCTGCCACTCGGGAACAGCTCGTACCTGCTTCTCTTAGCGGCGAACCTCGGAGCAGTCATCATGCCGTGGATGATCTTCTACCAACAGGGCGCTGTCATCGACAAACATCTGTCCGAGCGCGTGATCAAGAAGGCTCGGCACGACACGGCATTCGGCGCCATCCTCACGCAACTGATCATGATCGCCGTCGTCGTCTCGATCGCGGCGACGGTTGGCGCCCACGGCAACGCGGCCCCTCTGCGGAGCGTGGGCGAGATCGCCGGTGCGCTGACGCCGTATCTTGGTCCGGTCGGCGGAAAGGTTCTCTTTGGGCTTGGGATGCTTGGAGCCGCGCTCGTCGCGTCGATTGTGTCCTCCGTCGCTGGGGCATGGGGACTTGCCGAAGTCTTCGGCTGGAAGCACTCGTTGAACCAGCGCCCCAGCCGGGCCACGGCCAAGTTCTACGCGACCTATGCTCTAGCGCACGTGCTTGGCGCGATCCTCGTGCTGGCCAGCGTCGACATCATCGGTTTAGCGGTGGATGTCGAGATCATGAATGCACTCCTCTTGCCAATTGTGCTTGGCTTCCTCTTGCTCCTCGAAGCAAAGGCACTTCCGCCCCAATGGCGAATGCGTGGCGCGCGAAAATACATCACGTGGACGCTCTGCACGCTGACCATCGCGTTCGGCCTGTACTTCATTCCCTACGCGCTCGGTGTCGTTCACTGACGGACGCCAGCCATCCGTGGGTTAGTTCGTCGCATTTCCTTCGTCATCGTCGCGCCGTTCCGGACGGAGCTGGTGCTGAAAACGACGTCCTCGCAATTCGGTGACGGTGATCCTCACGTATACGTACTCGAGGACGGGAATCCACGAAGGCAGCGGGGAACGTTCTGCCCGGGTGATCTCCGCCTCATCGACGAGAACGTCAGCGAAACCCTTGGCGATAACGCTCCATGCGCCATTTTCGGTTTGCGCGTCGGCCTCGAAAACGACGGTTCGATTGGCAACAAGTTCATGAAGTTTTGTGCCCTCTGCAGTGCGGAAGAGGATGCTCGTGCCGTCTGCGTAATAGTTGACCGGAAAGATTTCGGGCTGGTCGTTCACGCTGACGCCGAGCCGGCCAAAGGACGCGCCGTTCAGGAGCTCCCAACTGACCGCGTCCGATAACTCGGTGACCGGTCCCTGCGGAGACCATTCGTCCAGGTTGTACTCGTGCGTTGTCATCGCGACGCCTTTCTTCACTCCCGTGGTCGGGACCTTCGGCACTGTTGAGCACGCGTCTATCGGCGGAACCTCAGACTATGCCCAACCACAATTGGTTAGACCTCGGAGGTACTACGGCAA
>JAUZGC010000203.1 GCA_030840105.1 Microbacteriaceae bacterium | reverse complement strand
CGTAAATGTTCCCGACCCCGCTGATGAGGGTCTGGTCAAGAAGCGCACGCTTGATCCCCGTGTTCTTGCGTCTCAGGGCCGCGAGAAATGCGGCATCCGAGAAACCTGGATCCAGCGGATCGCGCGCGATGTGCGCCACCTGGCTGGGGATGAGCGGCGATGCCGACCCGTGGCCGGCAGCAAGCCCATCACCCGTCGGGACGAGCGTGTCGACCGCCATCGATCCGAAGATGCGCTGGTCGGCGAAGTTGACCCAGAGTTCACCGTGCACCGGATGCTCGATGTGAATTCGGATGCGCAGCTGCGGGTCATCTGCGGATCCGGGCTCCCTCAACAACACCTGGCCGCTCATGCCTAGATGTGCGACGAGCGCGCGGGTCGCGACCGTCCCGGTGTCCGGGCCCAGTGGGATCCACAGGAACTTGCCTCGACGAACCGCGGCAGACATCCGCTGTCCCTCGAGCTGGTCGATGAACGCGCCGCGCGCGTGGTCGTGCCGTCTCAGGGAACGCGGTTCGAAGACCTCGACGGCGGAGATTGTGGCGCTCGTGACGGCCGGTTCGAGACCGGCCCGCACAACCTCAACCTCGGGGAGTTCGGGCACTGCGCTCGGCCAAGTCGGTCCAGGCAGTGAGCGCAGCGGCCATCTCGGCCTGCTTCTTGCTCGTGCCCTCGCCTTCGGCGGTGACCAGGCCGGTCACATCGACCCTCGCATGGAAAAGCTTGTTGTGGTCGGGTCCGGTGTTCGTCACGGTGTACACAGGAAGCCCGAATCCCCGGTGCGCAACGGCTTCCTGCAGGCTCGTCTTCGGATCGACCGCCGCCCCGAAGCGGTGCGGATCGTCCAGGAGCGGCGCGATCAGGCGCAGCACAAGCTCGGTCGCCGCCTCGGCGCCGGCGTCCAGGTATGCGGCACCGATGAGCGCCTCGACGGTGTCGGCGATGATCGACGGCTTGTTTCGTCCGCCGCTCATGTCCTCGCCCTTGCCGAGCAGGACGAAATCACCGAGACCGATGTTGCGGCCGACCTCCGCGAGCGCGACACTGCTGACCACGCTCGCGCGCCGCTTGGCGAGGTCGCCCTCGTCGAGCCCCGGGTTGTCCCTATAGAGCTTGACCGTCACGGCCTGCCCGAGAACCGAGTCGCCCAAAAACTCCAGGCGTTCGTTGTTCGGGATGCCGCCGTGCTCGTATGCGTACGAGCGATGCGTCAGCGCAAGCTCAAGCAACTCGGAATCGATGTCGATTCCGAGTCGCGCGAGGAGTGCACTCCGCTCAGGATGTGCACGTGACATGGCTATGGCTGCTGACGGCTACCGACTAAACGTCGGCGACCTTGCGGCCCTTGTATTCGAGGAACAGCGCGGTTCCGGCCGAGTCCTCGACCACCTTCGCGCGGTGCGGGAGGCTGTAGGTGACCTTGCCGTTTTCGATGGTCTTGACCAGGGTGGGAACCTCGGCCTTCCACTGCGAACGACGAGCGTGCGTGTTGGCGCGTGACTTCTTCCGCTTCGGAACAGCCATGACTATCTCTCTTCTCTGTCTGCAGGGCTGGGGTGACCAGCACTGGTGTCTTCGGAAGCCGGGAAATTCGCAAGCGCAGACCATCGCGGATCTGCGATTTCTCGTGGCTTGTGTTCCGGTTGATCCGCCAGCCGCTCCCCTGTCTCTGGGTCGAGACCTGGGCAGTCCGGCCGGCACACCGGCTGAAACGGTAGTGAAAGCACCACCGCATCCCTGATCAGAGGTTCAAGATCCACGTGGTCGTCGTGAACCTCAAAATCAAAAGCTTCGTCAGAAGAATACGCGAAAAGCTCCTGGAAATCGACTTGGACGGGTGGCGCGATGTCAATCAAGCACCGCCCACACACTCCCGAAGCCGTCGTTGCAAGCTCGGCGGTCACGAGAATGCCCTCGTGCATCGACTCGAAACGGAGGTCGGCGTCGATCGTCGCACCCGCGGGAACGCTCACGAGTCCCTCGCCCATGTGGTCGACGACGGGCAGCGTGACCGTCTGCTCACGCATCTCACCCGGCCGATGCATGAGGTCGTACACATTGATCGTGTATGGGGTCGTCCTGAACTTTGTCACGGAGAGAGATTCTACGCGTTCGCCACTCGGGTTTCCGACGAGGGCAACCACGCCACAGGCACGAGCGAGACCGGGACCAGGACGGCCCTCAGCCGACCGATGTTCCCGGCCTGTTCCTGCAGGCCGGCGAGGACGAGCTCGAGGTCATCCGCAACCCCGCGCGCATGGAACCGCCCAGGCGGGCCGAAGCTCTCCCGTTCGATGGCGAGCAACAGCCGATCGAGCGCGTCGAGTCGATTCAGGTCGGAGAGGATGTCGCCCACCCGCGCCGCGAATGCGCGCGGGGTCTCGGTATCCGAGACGTGCCAGCGGAAATCGCGTGCGGTGTCAATCAGTTCGCTCCAGGCGATGGCGGCGCCGCCCCACTCGTCTCGGAGCTGGCGCAGCCTGGTCTTGCGGCGCCACCGTCGCAGGAAGGCGGGCATAAGAAGAAGGGCTGCCACCACGAGTCCGCCCCCAAGACCTGCGACAACGGGTTGGATCACGCTCTTCCCGCCTGAGCCCGATGTCGATGAGGTCGTCGTTGGATCAACAGGGACGAGAGGGCGGGTCGACGGTGCCGTGCCCGAGCCCGACGGGTTTGTCGGAAGGGTCAGCGCGGAATCTGGCCGCGTGTATGACGGGATGATGCCGCGGCCAACGGTCGGCTCGAACGGCACCCAGCCCACGCCGGCAAAGTACAGCTCCGGCCACGCATGCAGATCGTCCGACGTCACGTTGTAGACGGCGGAGCTTCCGAACGCGCCCGGGCTCGAGGCGCCCGGCAGGTACCCGATCGAGACGCGAGCAGGGATGCCGAGGGTTCTGGCCATGATCGCCATCGCCGAGGCGAAATGGACGCAATAGCCCGACTTCACCTGGAGGAAGGTCGCGATCACTGCCATGCCGTCTCCGCCGTAACCCTGCTCGAGGGGTGTGTCTACCGAATACTGGTAGTTCTGCTCCCTGAAGTAGTCCTGGAGTGCAACGGCCTTCTCGTACTTGCTCGTCGCCCCCGCCGTGGCGTCCAGGGCCGTCTGGGTGATGATCACGGGGACATCCTGCGGAACGAAGAGGTCCGCCAACAGAGATGCGGGTACGACGCTGCTGTCGTTCTTCAGCTGTGTGGCCGTCGGGCTAATCATCAGGCTCGTGGCCTTGTAATTCTGGCCAACGGTGCTCGTGTTCACGGCACCGATCGTGAGGTCCGCAGGATCCCACGCCCACGTCCCGTTCAAGCCATTCACACTCGTGACGGGATACGGCACGGGAAGCCAGCGGCTGTTCATGTTGTCGATTCGCACAGTGGTCTCGAACTTTTTCGTCGCCACGCCCTTCGAGAGGCCGGCGGGGGAACCGATCGTGTCAGCGGCGGGCAGCCGATTCATGGGTCGTTCGCGATGCTTCCACACCGTCCCCGTGAACTGGTCGAGCGACGTGAGCTTGAGGTACTGCGGCGTCGGCGCCGTTGTGGTGTAACTCAGCACGTGCACCGGAGCGGGGCGCCGCAGGTCACGGCCGAGGTCGATCAGGGGCGTCACGGTGCCGCCGATCGAGATCCCCGATGCACTGAAGGAGGCAGCGCCGCCGCGATCGAAGCCGGGAGCGGTGACCGAAATCACGAGGGCCACGACGATCGATACGGCCCCGATCGAAAACGCCGCAGCCAACCGTGGGATCCCCTGGTGCCGCTTGCGGGCATCCGAACGCAGGAGGAAGAGGAAAGCCGCGGCGCACTCCGCCAGGGCGATCGGGGAAACGCCATCGGTGAACAGGACCGCCGGCACGATAAGGACGGGCACGATGGCCAGCCCGGCCCAGCCCGGGCGGCTGAACGTGATCGCGACGGTGTCGAGAATGATCGAGAAAACTCCCGTTCCGAGCACGATCAGGAACATGAACTCGACGAGTGGCGACGCGGGTGTTCCCTGCGCGTAGATCGACGTCCTGGCAAGATCACCCAGGGCACCGAATCGCTCGAACGTGGCTGTTGTCGGGATGATGCCGAAAAACCCCGTGCCGCGGCCGAAGCCGACCGTCAGGATGGCGGTAAGAATCGCGACCTCGATGAGTGGAACAAGGATGCGCGGGACGCCCAGCGTCCGCAGTGCGGCAGCCGCAACCAGGATGAGCGACCCCACGAAGAGCATGAGGAACCACCAGCCGAAGCCCTGGATGAGTCCGATGAGGCTGAAACTCGTCGCGAGAAGAACGAGCAGCAGCGCGGAGGTGAGGCGCCACGATCCCGCGCGCCTGGTCAGGCCGACGGAGACAGGGGTGACCGCGACACTAACCACTGTGACTCACCGCCCGATGGCGGACCAACGCCCGCTTCCAGGCTGCGAGGGTGTCATCCGCCCCTTCGAGCGGCACGCAGAACCAGCCGGCTTCTCGCAGCGCATCGACGACCGCCGGTTCGGCCGTCGCTCCGATGAATGCCAGGGCCGGTTCACACATCGGCCGCAGCGCACCGAGGGCACCGAGCTCGTCGAGGGATCCGTCGAGCAGCACGGCAAAGACGGGAACCGCCCGGCCGCTGCGGCGGAGTCCTGCGGACAGTTCACCAACGTAGTCGTCCCGCGATCGGGTCGATTGCACAACTCCCGCGAGCTCGGCCAGGAGCAGCCGGTCGGCACCGCCGAGGTCGTACGTCGGGGTCGACGTTCCGAGTGTCCCGCTCCGACCCGCGCCCGTTCGTCCTGCCAGCTGTCGGGACGCCGTCTCGACGACGCTCACCACGAATCCTTCGTCGAGCAGGTGGATGCCGATGGATGCCACAAGTTCCACGACCGCTTCGAATGCCGGGTCCTGCTCGTGCACGGACGGCTGGCGCGGATCGCGGCGCGCGGCGCGGTGGGTATCGAACAGGATCCACGCTTCTGGATTGCTGCGCTGTTCCTCCTGCCGCACCATGAGCTTGTCGTGCCGTGCTGTGGCTCGCCAATGCACGCGTCGCAGTGGGTCCCCCGGCCGGTACTCCCTGGCAATCAGTTCATCGGCGCTCGGGATGCTGTGGCGGATGAGCTCGTGCTCTGTACCCTCGCTCTTCGCGATGTCGAGTTCGCCACGGGGCAGTCTGGTGACCCTGGGGGTCACGAGCAGCTGCTTGGGTTGCCCGACGGAGAACTCTCCGTATGCAAGGCCGAATGGGTCCGTTCGGCTGACGATGAGGGGACCGATGTCGTGCGCGCCGCGACGACCGGCGGCCACGCGTTGCCGCAGCATCACGGAGTCCCGCCCGTTGTGGGTGGTCGGCGTGTGGCCGGCGAGTCGAGGGAACGGCTCCGCATCCTGCACCATGAGTCCATGCGAGGCGCGTTCGCGCCACGTCGCTACAGGGGTTGGAAGGGCGGCATGATTTCGCACGGTGGTCGTCACCGTGGTTGTCTCGCCGATTGCGACGACCTCCGGGCTGAAGGTGCGCGTGGCAGTCAGCCTCGGCCGGTCGATCGTGACGGACAACATGGCTGCGAGCGGGCACGTGACCAGGAAGAGACCCACAAACAACAGGTCGGAGCGGCCGAAGAACGCGGATGCCACGAGCACGGCGCCTCCGGCAGCGAACAACCCCCAGCCACGCAGTGTCGGCCGCGGTCGTCGTACCGCGGTGGCCTTGTGCGGGTGCTCGAACATGGCGGCCTAGCCCCCGGTTGTACCCACGGGAACGGGAGTCGCCCCCACGATCCTGAGCACGATCTCCTCGATGACCGGAGCGCTTTCATGATGCTGGCCGAGTGCTCGACTCGTTGGAAGGAGGCGATGGCCGAGTACCGGCACGGCCAGCGCGTCGATGTCGTCAGGTAGCACGAAGTCCCTGCCATCGAGAGCCGCGCGGGCCTTCGCCGCACGTACGAGTTGGAGAGTGGCCCGCGGGCTGGCGCCCAGGCGCAGGTCCCGGTCTTCCCGCGTCGCTCGAACCAGGTCAACGGCGTATTGCTTGACGGGTGCCGAGGCGAAAACCGCGCGAGCCGTCGTCATCATCGCTCGCAGCTGGCTCGCCGAGACGACTGGCCCGATCCGCGAGAGCGGGCTCGATGTGTCGCGGGTGTTGAGCATGGCGAGCTCAGAGACATCGTCGGGGTACCCCATCGCGATGCGCGCCATGAACCGGTCGCGCTGTGCCTCGGGGAGCGCGTACGTGCCCTCCATCTCGATCGGGTTCTGCGTCGCGACGACGATGAACGGCGAGGTAAGCCGATACGTCGTGCCATCGACCGTCACCTGGCGCTCCTCCATGCACTCGAGGAGTGCGGACTGCGTCTTGGGGCTCGCGCGGTTGATCTCGTCGCCGATGACGATGTTCGCGAAGACGGCCCCCGGCTTGAACTCGAACCGGCGCTCGGCCTGGTTGTACACCGACACGCCCGTCACATCGCTCGGCAGCAGGTCCGGAGTGAACTGGATGCGACTGACAGTACAGTCGACCGACTTGGCCAGTGACTTGGCCAGCATCGTCTTGCCGACGCCGGGCACATCCTCGATCAGAAGATGCCCTTCGGCCAGCAGAACTGTCAGTGCCGTCTGTACCGCGTCATGCTTGCCGTCGATGACGGATTCGACGTTGGTGACGATTCCCTCCGCGGCACGCCTGAGTTCATCCAGGCCCATCTCATCGGAATCCTCGGTTGTGGCAACGGAGGAATCCGTCGGTTGGCGCGTCGGGTAGCTGTTCATGTCTCCTGCAAGTACTCGAATACTGCGGCTGGAACATAGGGACTGACATCTCCGCCCAACGCGGAGACCTGACGCACGAGCGAGCTGGAAACGTGTGCGTTGGCGGGGTCGGGCAGCATGAAGATCGTCTCGACGGCCGCGAGGTTGCGGTTGACGATCGCCATGGGGGTCTCGTATGCCACGTCGACCTGGGAACGGATGCCCTTGACGAGAACGTGCGCACCGACATCCGTGCAGTAGTCGACGAGCAGGCCGACACTCCAGGACGCGACGATGATGTTCTGCGGAAGGCCGGCATCGGCGATCGAGCGCTCAAGCAGGGCGACGCGCTGCGCAATCGGCAGGAGCGCGGACTTGCCCGGATTGTGCACGACGAGAACGTGTACCTCGTCGAACAGGCCAGCCGCCCGCTCGATCACGTCGAGGTGACCCAGGGTGACGGGATCGAACGATCCAGGGACAACGGCGATCCTGTTCATAGATCTCCAGAATAGCTGGCCGGGTTACCAATCCGTTATCGGATTCGGTGTGAGTTTTGGCCGCATCCGCCACCTAGTTTTTGGCGAGGAAATCCCGTTCGGCCGCGTCGAGCCTGCGTGCGAGCGCGGCGCCGAGAGCACGGTGCTCGACAAGCCCCGGGTCGGCCACGAGCACGCTCTGGGCGGCCTCCCTGGCGTCGGCGATGAGGTCGCCGTCACGGGCGACGCGCAACAGGCGAAGCGAGGAGCGACCACCGGATTGGCGGCTTCCGAGCACGTCGCCCTCCTGCCGCAGCTCGAGGTCGACCTGGGCGAGTTCGAAGCCATCGAGGGTGGCAGCCACCGCATCGACGCGCTCCCTCGCCAGGGTCCCCAGCACCGCGCGCGTGACGAAAAGGCATAGCCCAGGCACCCCGCCCCGGCCGACTCGACCACGCAACTGGTGCAACTGGGAGACCCCGAACCGATCGGCGTCGAGGATCGCCATGACGGACGCGTTCGGCACGTCAACACCGACCTCGATCACGGTCGTGGCGACGAGCAGGTCGATCTCTCCCGCCGCGAAGCCTCGCATCACGGCATCCTTGGCGTCGCTGGGCAGCTTGCCGTGCAGGGTTGCCAGTCGCGCGCTCGCGAACAGCGGATTGGCCCGAGCCAGTTCGAAGACGGCCTCGACGGATGCGGTCGCTGGCGCGACCGGCTCCTCGACTGCATCCGTCTCCTCCACCTCCTTGGCAGTAATTGCCGGGCACACGACGAAAACCTGGCGTCCCTTGGCGATTTCCTCCGCTGCGCGCTCCCAGATGCGCGTCTCCCAGCCCGGCCGTTCGGCGAGCGGAACGACGAAACTCTCGATGCCCTGCCGGCCGGCCGGAAGCTCGGCGATGATCGAGACATCCAGGTCGCCGAAGACGGTCATGGCCACGGTGCGCGGGATGGGTGTTGCCGTGAGTACGAGCACGTGCGGCGGTGTCGCACCTTTCAGCCGGAGCGCCTCGCGCTGGTCGACACCGAACCTGTGCTGCTCGTCGACGACCACGAGGCCCAGGTCGAAGAACGTGACAGTGTCGCCGATGAGCGCGTGCGTGCCGACGACGATCCGCGCCTGTCCCGAGACCGTGCGCAACAGTGCCTTCTTGCGATCGGCCGCGGGGAGCTGGCCCGTGAGGAGGGTGGGCATGAGTTCTGCCGACAGCTCAGGCCCGAGCATCCTGGCGATCGAGCGCACGTGCTGCGCGGCGAGCACCTCGGTCGGCGCGAGCAGCGCGGACTGCCCGCCGGAGTCGGCGACGGCGAGCATCGCGCGCAGCGCGACCAGCGTCTTCCCGCTGCCGACCTCGCCCTGCACGAGCCGGTTCATCGGGGCATCCTCGGCCAGGTCGCTCGCAATTTCTCCGCCCACGCTGATCTGGTCGTTGGTCAGCGAGAACGCCATCGCGGCGTCGAACCGCTCGAGGTACCCACCCGGCACGGGAACGCGAGGGACGGCGCTCTGCGCTCGCGCCACGGCGCGCTGCTGCAGCAGGGCCGCCTGGAGCACGAATGCCTCCTGGAATCGGAGGGTGTCGCGAGCGCTCTGCCAGTCGGAATCCTTCACCGGCATGTGCACGAGCTCGAGCGCGCTGCGATACGGCAGGAGTCCCCTGGGATCCCGGAGGTCGTCGGGCACCGGGTCTGGTACCTCGCCCAGTCCGTTGAGCACCAGTTTGATCGCCTTGTGCAGCTTCCAGCTTGCAATCGTTGCCGTCGCCGGGTAGATCGGAATCGGGGTCTCCGCCCACGCGCGGGCGGACTCGGGATTTGCGCCGGCCGCATCCGCCGTATCCGCCTCGAAGAGCTCGTAGTCGGGATGCGTGAGCTGCAGCGCGCCGCGATAGTCGGAGACCTTGCCTGCGAAGATCCCCCGCACGCCGGGATACAGGTCCTGCTCGCGCCACGGCTGGTTGAAGAAGGTCAGGGTCAGGATGCCCTTGCCGTCAGAGATTTTCACCTCGAGGATGGACCCGCGTCGCGCGCGCATCGGGCGCTTCTGCACCTCAAGCACTTCGGCCACGATCGTGACATTCTCATCCACGGGCAGCTGCGTGAGCGCAGTCAGCTCGCCCCGCCGTGCGTAGCGCCTGGGATAGTGGCTCAGCAGATCACCGGCCGTCACGTGCCCGAACGCCTTCTGGATCGGCCCGGCGGTTCGCCCGCCGAGGATGCCGCCGAGCCTGGTGTCGAGTTCGATCCGGATGCCGGGGCCGTCCCCGGCCGGCGCGGCCTTCTGCAGGTGCGTGTCCTCCCGCACGCCCGCACCCTCGTTCGAAGCGGGCGCAGCGGTCATGCTGCGATTCTAGGGCCGGACACCGACAGCATGGCTGGCTACGTGCGGGACGGTAGCGTTGTGACGATGACCAGGATCGTTTCGGGCTTCGCCGGGTCGCTGACCCTCGCGGTGCCCAAGTCGGGCACGCGGCCCACGAGCGACCGCGTGCGTGAGGCCATCTTCTCCGCGCTGGAGTCGCGCGACCTGATTGAGAGCGCTCGCGTGCTCGACCTTTACGCAGGCTCCGGTGCGCTCGGCCTTGAAGCCGCGAGCCGAGGTGCGGCGGCCGTCTCACTGGTCGAGCGAAACGCGGCGGCTGGCGCGATCTGTCGCAAGAACGCGGCGGCCATCCTGCGTGCAGCTCCGCCGGCGGGCACGCTCACGATCGACGTCGCCATCTCTGCGGTGCAGGCCTTTCTCGGTGGGTCGAAGGCGACATTCGACCTCGTCTTCATCGATCCGCCGTATGACCTCGGGGACGCAGAGCTGACCCAAGCGCTGGACGCCCTGGTTCCGCGCCTGTCCACGGATGCCGTCGTGGTCGTCGAGCGGAGCGCCCGCTCCCCCGAACCTCCCTGGCCGGCCGGCCTCGCGGTCGACCGTCGCAAGGACTATGGCGAGACCGCCGTGTGGTGGCTCGACGCGAGCTGAGTGCCGGGGGCACGGCGGCGCTAGCCGACGTGGCCGTCCCAGCCGCGGTACGGATCCCAACCACTCTCGGCCGTGTACGGCTCGCCGTCGACGAGCAGGCCGACGCCCTCGACAACCCGGCCGATCCGCCGGAAGCCAGCAGGCAGCGCGGTTCCGGCAGGAAAGGTCGCGAACAGGCTGTGATCCTCTCCGCCACCAAGCGCCAGGACCCGGTCGTCACCGAGGGCGGATGCCTCGAGATCGATCGCGACGCCGCTCGCCTCCGCCACCCGGCGAGCGTCGAGCGCGAGGCCATCGCTCAGGTCGAGCATGGCTGTGGCACCGGCGATCGCGGCCGCGATGCCGTCCGCGAGTGGCGGCCGAGGCCGGAGTTGGGCCTCGACAACGGCAGGATGCGCCGAACGGATGCTCGCCGCGAGATGCGCGTCCGGCTCGCCGCTGGCGTCAACCGCCTGCTCGAAGAGCATGCGGAGACCCGCCGCCGCTGCGCCGAGCGGCCCTGATACGGCAACGACATCGCCGGGGCGCGCACCCGAGCGCAGGACGGCCGGCCTGCCTTCGAGGTCGCCGAAGGCGGTCACGGCGATCGTGAAGGTATCGGAGACCGACAGGTCGCCGCCGACCACACCGCACCCCGGTGCGAGTTCGTGGCATGCGTCCCGCATGCCATCCGCGAAGGATTCGAGGTGCGCGACGGGTGTGGCCTTCGGGGCCGCGATGGCGACGACGAGCGCCGTGGGTCGTGCGCCCATGGCCGCGACATCCGCGAGGTTGGTCACAGCCGCCTTCCACCCGAGGTCGCGCGGCTGCGACCATGCCCAGCGGAAGTCCGGCCCATGGATCATCATGTCCGTGGTGACGACGTATCGACCGTCGGGCGCGGCGAGAACGGCGGCGTCATCGCCAGGGCCGATGAGCGTGACGCTGGATTCGGGCAGCCGGGGGAAAATCCGCCGCAGCGTCTCGCGCTCCGCCAGTTGCGCGAGGGTCACCGAGTCGTCGCTGTCAGACATCGTCATGCATCAAACGGTAGCCTGAATGCGATGTCTCCTCGCCCCGTCGCCGCTCTGGCACTCTTCGCCGCCGCGGTCGTCGTGTCGCTGAGCGGATGCGCTCCCACGGTGTCACTCGACCCCGCACCGAACGCCAACAGTGTCGGCTGCGCTCAGATCAGTGTGCGGCTCCCTGACACGGTCGCCGGACAGGGCGCGCGAGAGACGGATGCTCAGGCGACGGGGGCGTGGGGAACGCCCGCGACGGTCCTGTTGCGCTGTGGCGTTCCACCGCTCGGCCCGACGACGCAGCCGTGTGTCACGGTGAACGGCGTCGACTGGGTGCTCGAAGGCGACCCGGCGGCCTCGACCATTCGCTACATCACCTTCGGCCGGAACCCGGCAACCGAGGTGATCATCAACCACGGCGCAGGGGGCGTGTCGGATGCGAGCGTGCTCCCCGACCTGGCATCCGCGATTTCGGTCATCCCACAGACGAGCAAGTGCCTGGCACTGAGCGACGTCGGCGGCGGAGTGGCGACGACCACGCCAACACCCACCGCCACGCCGGCTCCAACATCCACGCCGACTCCGTAGCACTGGGTGGGGCATCCACCCCGCGAACGCTACTCGACGAGCAGGAAGGCCGAGCGAGCGAGGGCGACGTCGATGAGTTCGTCGATCAGCGCAGGGTAGCTGAGCCCGCTCGCCTGCCAGCACTTCGGGAACATCGAGATCGGCGTGAAGCCCGGCATCGTGTTGAGTTCGTTGACGACGAATCCCTCCGACGTGAGGAAGAAGTCGACCCGGGCCAGGCCCTCGCCGCCGATCGCGTCGAATGCGCGGATCCCGAGTGACTGGATGGTCGCCAACTCGTCGTGCGTCAGGTCTGCCGGGCACACAAGGTCGATCCCGGGAGCACCGAGATACTTGGCGTCGAAGTCGTAGAAGTCGCGACCGCTCACCACGATCTCACCGGCGACGGATGCGCGGGTCGGCTCACCAGGCCGACCGCCGAGCACGGCGACCTCGACCTCGCGACCGACCAACTCGGTCTCGATCAGCACCTTGTCGTCCTCCGCCAAAGCCATCTCGATTGCCGCGTCGAGTTCGCTCGGCGAACTGACCTTGCTCACGCCGACGCTCGACCCCGCGCGCGCGGGCTTGACGAACACCGGCAGGCCGAGTCCAGCCGCCGCATCACGAACGGATGCGGGATTGGCGCGCCACTCGTATGAGGTCACGGTCTGCCAGGGCGCGACCGGAATCCCGACCTGCGTCAGGACGGTCTTGGTGAAGTGCTTGTCCATGCCGAGGGCGCTCGCGAGAACGCCGCTGCCGACGTACGGCAGGCCGACGAGTTCGAGCATGCCCTGCACCGTGCCATCCTCACCCCATGGCCCATGCAGGATCGGGAATACGACGTCGACGGTGCCCAGCGAGCGAACCGTCCCGTCGGCATCCATCACCGAGAGCTCACGCGAGGCAGCACTCTCCGGCCAGCGCACCCGCGTGCCGTTGTCGTGCACCTGGGGCATGGCATCCGGGTCGAGCGCGAATTCCGCGGCGTCGTCGTGCTGGAGGGTGAACGCACCTTCAGGCGTGATGCCGATCGGGATGACGTCGTAGCGGCTGCGGTCAATTGCCGCGAGCACTCCCCCCGCTGTTGCGCAGCTGATCGAATGTTCGCTTGAGCGACCGCCAAACAGCAGAGCGACTGCGAGCTTGTCCGTCATCCGTGGTCCTTTCACCCTGAGGTTCATCCGAATTGGTCGTGAGATGCGGCGCGATGTCCTTCGGTTTGAGGGTACCGGCCAACACCTGGCTCACCTGACGCACGATGGGCATCTCGACGCCCTTCGCCTCAGCGAGCGCCAGCACGGGAGCAACGGATGCGAGGCCCTCCGCGGTCTGGTTCATCTGCTTGACCACGTCGGCAAAGCTGTAGCCCTGGCCGAGGAGTCGGCCGGCCGTGTTGTTGCGCGAGAGGGACGACTCGCACGTCGCGATGAGGTCACCAAGGCCAGCGAGCCCAGACAGGGTTTCGGCCTGCGCACCGTACGCGACGGAGAAATCCGTCATCTCGCTGAGGCCGCGCGTAATGATCGACGCTTTGGTGTTCTCGCCATACCCGACACCGTCGACGATCCCGATCGCCACAGCGATGAGGTTCTTCAGCACGCCGCCGAACTCCGTTCCGATCACGTCGGTGTTGACGAAGCAGCGGAAGTACCGGTTGGTCGCCGCGAGAGCGACGGCCTGAGCGGTCTCGAGGCTCTGCGAGGAGACGACCGCGGCCGTCGGCTGCTCCTTCGCGATCTCAAGGGCCAGGTTGGGGCCGGAGATCACGGCAATGCGGTCTGGATCGATCGGCAGCTCCTGCCCGATCACCTCGCTCATGCGCATCCCGGTGCCGAGCTCGACGCCCTTCATGAGGCTGACGACGACTGTCGTGTCGGTCAGGTACGGCACGATCGCGCTCAGGTTTTCGCGCAGCGACTGGCTCGGGATCGAGATGAAGACCTGCTCGGCACCCGCGAGCGCGTCGGCGAGCTGGGACGTCGCACGCAGGGTGCGCGGCAGGTTGATGCCGGGGAGGTAGTCGCTGTTTCGCCTGGCCTCGCTGATCTCGCGAGCGAGCTCGGGGCGCCTGGCCCAGAGGGCGACATCCGAACCGCCGTCGGCGAGGATCTTGGCGAACGTGGTGCCCCAGCTGCCCGCGCCCAACACGGCCACGCGGCGCGGTACGGCCAGACGACGCGGAGCGGCGACCTTAGGCTTCAAAGCGGCCCGTCTCCTTCTGGTCGTGTTGGGACGGATTCCAGCGCACGGCTGGCGCCTCTTCGCCACGGAGATCCTCGAGCAGGGCGGTAATGCCCGACATGATGACGGATGTCGCCTCATTGAGCGTTGCAGAGTCGAGGTTGCGCCCCCGGAAACCCGACAGGTCGACGGGATCACCGACCTTGACCGCGATCGTCTTCCGCGGGAAGAAACTGAACTTCTTCGAGTAGCGCGCCATCACGTCCTGGGGTCCCCAATGGGCAATGGGGATGACCGGGATGTCGTGCTCAAGCGCCATGCGGGCCGCGCCGGTCTTGCCGCGCATCGGCCACAGGTCAGGATCGCGTGTCAGCGACCCCTCCGGATAGATGATGATGACGCGACCGTTCTCGACGAGGGCTTCCGCGGCGCGCAACGGCTCATGGCTGCGCGACGTCCCGGCTCGCTCGACCGGGATCTGGCCCGACTTGCGGAGGATCCAGCCGACGACGGGTATGCGGAACAGGCTGCCTTTTGCGAGAAAGCGCGGGATGCGACCGAGTTTCCAGGTGATCGCACCGATGATCACGGGGTCGATCTCGCTGTAGTGGTTCGGAGCGAGCACGTATGCACCCGTGCGGGGCAGCTTGTTGCCGTCGGTGACCGTGAATCGCGTCATGATCGCGAGGATCGGCAACGCGATGGATGCAAGCACCCAAAAGATCGATGGACGTGACTTCTCGGAGGCTATGCGAACGGGCTTCTGCTCTGAAGGAGTATTGGGCACGACGCTATTATCCTTCGAGAACGAAGTCAGCTCCCAACTGCTCAAGCTTGGTGATGAAGTTCTCGTAGCCGCGACTGATGATTCCGACGTTGCTGACGGTCGAGGTTCCGTCCGCGCTCAGGGCCGCGATGAGGTGGCTGAAGCCACCACGGAGGTCCGGAACCACGATCTTCGCGCCATGCAACACGCTGGGCCCGGCAATGACCGCGGAATGGTTGAAGTTGCGCTGGCCGAAGCGGCACGGATGTCCGCCCAGGCATTCCTTGTGGATCTCGATCGTTGCGCCCATCTCGACGAGCGCGTCGACGAAGCCGAAGCGCTGCTCGTACACGGTCTCGTGCACGATCGAGACACCGTGCGCCTTGGTCAACGCGACCACGAGCGGCTGCTGCCAGTCCGTCATGAAGCCGGGGTGAACATCCGTCTCGATCACGACGGGCTTGAGCTCACCGCCCGGGTGGTAAAAGCGGATGCCGTCGTCATGGATCTCGAAGGCGCCACCGACCTTGCGGAACACGTTGAGAAACGTGAGCATCTCGGCCTGGCGCGCGCCACCGACGAAGATGTCACCGTCGGTTGCCAGCGCAGCGGCTGCCCAGCTCGCGGCCTCGTTGCGGTCGAACAGCGCCGTGTGGGTGAAGCCTTCGAGGCGGTCGACGCCCTCGATCCTGATCACCCGATCGGTGCTGACCGTGATGATCGCACCCATCTTCTGCAGGATGTTGATGAGATCCATGATCTCCGGCTCGATCGCCGCGCCCTTGAGCTCGGTGATGCCCTCGGCGCGAACGGCCGTGAGCAGGACCTGCTCGGTCGCGCCGACGCTCGGGTACGGCAACTCGACCTTGGCACCGGTCAGCCCGTTCGGGGCCGACATCCGGATGCCGCTCGGCAGCTTCTCGACGACCGCACCGAACTTGCGAAGTACATCGAGGTGGTAGTCGATCGGACGATCGCCGATGCGGCATCCGCCCAGATCGGGGATGAAAGCCTCGCCGATGCGATGCAGGAGCGGCCCGCAGAACAGGATCGGGATGCGGCTGGAGCCGGCGTGAGCATCGATGTCCGCCATGTGCGCACTCTCGACGTTGCTCGGGTCGAGGTGGAGTTCGCCCTCCTCTGCCCCGTCCGTCACCTTGACGCCGTGGATCTCGAGCAACCCACGCACCACGCGGACATCACTGATGTCCGGCACGTCACGCAGTACGCTCGGCGTCTCCCCGAGGAGAGCCGCGACCATCGCCTTGGTGACGAGGTTCTTCGCACCCTTCAGCTCAATGCGCCCGCGAAGCGGAATCCCGCCGTTGATCGTGATCCGATCACCCTTGAGCCCCACCGATGCCCCCGCGGCCTGTGCATCCTGAAGAAGTGAGTTCACTGAGTTTTCACCGGTAACGTCTTGGGCCGCCAGCTTTCTCGGCGGGCTTCGAATTCTGAGATGCGCTCTTCGTCGCGCAGAGTCAAGCCAATATCATCCAGGCCTTCGAGCAGTCGCCACCTAGTGTAATCATCGATCTCAAATGGAACCGTCAGCTCGCCGACACGGGCAGTACGAGCAACCAGATCGATGGTCGCGTCTATTCCTGGATTCGCTTCGATCGCCGCCCACAGCTTCTCGGCATCCTCGTCGGTGATCTGGCCGGCAAGGAGGCCCGCTTTGCCAGAGTTGCCACGGAAGATGTCGCCGAAACGAGGACTGAGGACGGCCGTGAAGCCATAATCCCGCAGCGCCCAGACGGCGTGCTCGCGGGACGAGCCGATGCCGAAGTCCGAGCCGGCGACCAGGATCTTCCCGGCCTTGTACGGCTCCTGGTTGAGCACGAAGTCGGGATCCTGGCGCCACGCGTAGAACAGGGCGTCGTCGTAGCCCGTCTTGGACACGCGCCGGAGGAACACGGCTGGGATGATCTGGTCGGTGTCGACGTTCGAGCGTCGCATTGGGACGCCGATACCGGTCAGGGTCGAGATCTTTTCCATCAGGCGCTCACCTTCGCGTCGGTCGTGGTCTGTCCGTCTGGCGTGGTCTGTCCGTCTGGCGTGTTCTCGAGGTCCCACGGGCTCGAAAGCGTGCCGCGGATCGCGGTTGCCGCCGCGACGACCGGCGACACGAGGTGGGTTCGTCCGCCCTTGCCCTGTCGTCCTTCGAAGTTGCGGTTACTCGTCGAGGCGCAGCGCTCCCCTGGCGCGAGCTGGTCAGGATTCATCCCGAGGCACATCGAGCACCCGGCGAATCGCCACTCGGCCCCGAACTCGGTGATGATCTTGTCGAGGCCCTCGGCCTCCGCCTCGATGCGCACGCGCGCCGACCCTGGAACGACCATGACGCGCACGCCTTCGGCTTTCTTGTGGCCTTTGATGACGGCTGCGAAAGCACGCAAGTCCTCGATGCGGCTGTTGGTGCACGAACCCATGAAGACGGCGTCGACCGCTATGTCCTTCATGCGCGTGCCGGCCTCGAGGTCCATGTACTCGAGAGCACGCTCGGCGGCCGAGCGCTCATTGGCGTCGACGATCCCTCCCGGGTCCGGGATGGCACCCGAAAGCGATACGCCCTGGCCGGGGTTGGTACCCCAGGTCACGAAAGGCTCGAGCTCGTTCGCGTCGAGGTAGACCTCGGCGTCGAAGACCGCGTCATCGTCGGTAGCGAGGGTGTTCCAGTATGCGACGGCGTCATCCCAGTCCTGGCCCTGCGGCGCATGCGGACGACCCTTGAGGTAGGCATATGTCGTCTCGTCCGGCGCGACCATGCCGGCACGCGCACCCGCCTCGATCGACATGTTGCAGATCGTCATGCGGCCCTCCATGGAGAGCGCACGGATGGCGCTGCCGCGGTACTCGAGCACGTAGCCCTGACCACCGCCCGTGCCGATCTTGGCGATCACGGCAAGGATGATGTCCTTGGACGACACGCCGGGACGCAGTTCGCCCTCGACGGTGATCGCCATGGTCTTGAACGGCTTCAGCGGCAGGGTCTGGGTCGCCAGGACGTGTTCGACCTCGCTGGTGCCGATGCCGATTGCCATGGCGCCGAAAGCCCCATGGGTCGACGTGTGCGAGTCGCCGCAGACGACCGTGATTCCGGGCATCGTCAGCCCGAGCTGGGGTCCGACCACGTGGACGATCCCCTGCTCAACGTCGCCCAGTGAGTGCAGACGGATGCCGAACTCCTGCGCATTCTTGCGGAGCGTGTCGATCTGGGTGCGACTCGTGAGATCAACGATGGGCTTGTCGATGGCCAGGGTCGGCGTGTTGTGGTCCTCAGTGGCAATCGTCAAGTCCGGACGGCGGACCGGACGTCCCGCCATCCGCAGCCCATCGAAGGCCTGCGGACTCGTGACCTCATGGACCAGGTGCAGATCGATGTAGATGAGGTCGGGTGCCCCACCTTCGCCCTTGGTGACGAGATGATTGTCCCAAACCTTTTCGGCCAGGGTACGCGGCGAGCGCGCTGAAACGTTGGTAGTGCTCATAGGGGTGTTCTCCTCAGTTGCATGGTGGTCAGCCAACAGCGAACTCCGCGACGAGTGAGGCCTTCAGATTAGGACTCGTCGCGGCAGCTAAGAAGAAGCAAACCAAACCGCACAAATGGAGTTTATCACCGGGCCACGTCCGCTCAGCATTCGGTCAGGAATCGCCGGTTCGGAAACCTTCTCGCCCGGAAGCACTGTATCCGGCGTGATCGGCCTCCTCAATGATTGACCGTCCCTCGACGCGCATCTTCACGAGACTCGCGATCGTGGCAACGACCATCGTGGCGACAATCACCGCGAGCGAGGTCCAGGTGTCGATCTCCGGCGCCCACTCGATCGGGTGGCCCCCGTTGAGGAAGGGGACCTCGTTGGTGTGCATGGCATGGAACACGAGCTTGACCCCGATGAATCCGAGGATGACGGCAATGCCGTATTTGAGGTATTCGAGGCGCTCGAGCAGGTGGCCGAGCAAGAAGTAGAGCTGGCGCAGGCCCATCAGCGCGAAGATGTTCGCCGTGAAGACGATGAACGGGCTCGTCGTGATTCCGAAGATCGCGGGAATCGAATCGAGGGCGAAAAGCAGATCGGTTGTACCAAGCGCAATCAGCACGATCACGAGTGGCGTCAGCATTCTGCGGCCCGCGGTCACGGTGCGCAGCTTGAAGCCGTCATACTCGGTCGAAATCCGCAGGCGGTGTCGCAGGAAACGGATCAGCGAGTTGTCCTCGCCTCCCTCCGCGTCGTGCTTGGTCACCGCCTGGTGGACGGCCGTATAGAGCAGGAAAGCGCCGAAGATATAGAAGATCCAACCGAAACTCGCGATGAGCTGCGCACCGAGCACGATGAACGCGCCACGGAACACGAGCGCGATGACGATGCCGATCATCAGCACTTCCTGCTGGTACTTCCTCGGCACCGAGAACCTGGCCATGATGACGACGAACACGAAGAGGTTGTCGATGCTCAGGCTGTACTCGGTCAGCCAGCCGGCCAGGAACTGGCCGGCATGTTCCGCACTGCCGAACACGAACATCAGGAGAGCGAAGACCAGGGCGAGTGTGATGTAGAACGAGACCCAGAGGGTCGATTCCTTTGCCGACGGAATGTGCGGGCGTTTGAAGACGATCAGGAGGTCTGCAACCAGCACGAGGACCAGGACCACGAGCGACCCGAGTTCGAATGCGAAGGGAAGAGCGACATCCATGGATGACCTTTCGAAGGGGTACGGAAAACCGAACCGAAAGTCTCTCCCGCATCAGGTCGATGCCGCCGTGCCCGGAGCGGCGGTAAAGCTGCTCGTGATGACGGACACGGTGCCGGCCCGGGATTCGGACCGTCTGGGATACTCCCCTTCGTGGTGCCAAGTCTATCGGGCCGGGACGGCGTGACGGTTTTCGTCGCGCCACAAGGACCGCAAGTGGCGTCTTTTTCTTGCAAGAACTTGCAAGGGGCCTCGCCCTCCAAGACCCCAAATGGGTTCACAAGGCCCGAGTACAACGGCTTGCAAGATTTGACGCGGTATTTGCAATAGAAGTGGGTCGTTTTGCGGCCGATTTTAAGACTCTTGCTCCCGCATCCATTCACCACTAGCGTGCGAAAAGCAGCGACCCGAACGCTCACGTCTGACGGCTCCCGCCGTCGGACTCGCCTCAATGAAGAGAGTGAGTCGAATTGTCTCCTGTGCGGAATGCGTCCCTCTGGCCGGTGGATCCGCCGGCGTATTCGTCCCAATCCAAATACCACGCGAACTCTCCTGGGCGAAAGCGAACGGCCCTGATAACGGCCATCGTTCTCGCGTGCGGAACTGCCCTCGCGGTGGGACTGCCGAACGCGGCGCAGGCCGCGACCGGCGGCTCCGGTGCGACCCTTCCGTACGTCGAACAGCAGGCTGAAGCGGCCGCGACGAACGGCACTATCATCGGCCAGAGCTACACGCAGGGCAACCTCGCCGACGAGGCATCCGGCCGCAGGGCCGTGACGCTGAGCGGCCAGGGAAAGTACGTCGAATTCACGCTCACGCAGCCGGCCAACTCGGTCGACTTCCGATACAGCATCCCGGATACCTCGGACGGTTCCGTCTATACCGCGCCGCTGTCGCTCTACGTGAATGGCACGCAGCAGGCCGATCTGAGCCTCACGAACGCGTACAGCTGGTACTACTCGAGCTATCCGTTCTCGAATTCTCCGAGCGGTGGACTTCCGCAGCACTTCTACGACGAGACGCATCGCCTGTTCGGCACCACATACCCCGCCGGCACGAAGATCCGGCTGCAGGTCGATGCCAGGGACACCGCATCGACGTACACGATCGACCTCGCCGACTTCGAGCAGGTCGGTGCCGCGGGGACGCAGCCCGCCGGCTCGGTCTCGGTCGTGACCTACGGTGCAGACCCAACGGGCGCAGCCGACTCCACCTCGGCCTTCCAGCAGGCGGTCAACGCGGCTGCCGGCGGCACTGTCTGGATTCCGGCCGGCACGTTCAAGGTCACCCAGCACATCATCGTGAATAACGTCACGGTGACGGGTGCCGGCATGTGGTACTCGACGGTGCAGGGTGACGGGGTCGGCTTCTACGGCAATTACGCTCCCAACCCGAGCAGCAACGTACACCTGTCGAACTTCGCAATCGTGGGCAACGTCCAGGAACGCAACGACGGCGCACAGGTAAACGGGATCGGCGGCGCAATGTCGAACTCGACGGTGGCGAACATCTGGATCGAGCACGAAAAGGTGGGCGCGTGGATGGACGGCCCGATGGACAACCTCAAGTTCACGGGCATGCGCATCCGTGACACGACGGCAGACGGCGTCAACTTCCATGACGGTGTCACCAACTCGTCAGTCACCAACAGCGACCTGCGAACCCTCGGCGACGATGGACTCGCGACCTGGTCGGAGAGCAACGCCGACGCGAACGATTCCTTCTCGAACAACACCGTCCAGCTCAACCAACTCGGCAACGGAATCGCGATCTACGGCGGTCACGACAACACCGTGAGCGGCAACCTCGTGGTGGACGCGGGCATCAACCAGGGCGGCGGAATCCACGTCGCACAGCGATTCGCCTCGACCCCGCTTGGCAAGACAACGGTCAGCGGCGACACGATCATCCGCTCCGGCGACCTCGACCCGAACTGGCAATTCGGCGTCGGAGCGCTGTGGTTCGATGCCCGGGATGCCGCGATGAGCGGGGATATCGAAGTCAGCAACACGGTCATCCAGCAGAGCCCGTTCGAAGCGGTGCAGTTCGTCTCGGGGTCCAGCATCACGAACGTTCACCTGACTGACGTGAAGATCAGCGGGACAGGCACCTTCGCCGTCCAGAAGCAGGTCGGCGGCTCGGCAACGTTCACGAATGTCGTCGCAACCGGCGTCAATGGCCCCGCGGGCACGTACGACTGCGGTGTCGGCTTCACGATCACCGACGGCGGGGGCAACTCCGGCTATTCGACCACCTATTGCGGACCATGGCCGACCCCGGTCTACCCGCCAGACGGTGGCACTCCGCCGCCGCCAACCGGTCCGGACCTGGAATTCAACCCGTCGAGCCTGGCGTTCGGCAACGTGAATGTCGGCTCGTCGAGTGCGACCCAGACGGCAACGCTGACAAACCAGGGAACAGCCACGGCAACGATCAGCGGGATCACCAAGACGGGCGACTACTCGCAGACGAACACCTGCGGTGCGTCCCTCGCAGTCGGCGCAAGCTGCACGGTGACGGCGACGTTCACGCCGACGGCATCGGGAGCGCGGTCTGGCCAGGTTTCGGTCGCCAGCAATGCGACGAACAGCCCGGCCACCCTCGCGCTGAGCGGGTCGGGCGTCGATTCGACGACCAATCTCGCCGCGGGTCGGGCCGCGACATCCTCGAGCGCAGTTTCGCCGTATGTCGCGTCGAATGTGACCGACGGAAACACCAGTAGCTACTGGGAGAGTGCGAACGGCGCGTTCCCGCAATGGGTGCAGGTCGATCTCGGTTCGTCGACGAGCGTCAACAAGGTCACGCTGAACCTTCCGCCGGCAACGGCCTGGGCGACGCGAACCCAGACGCTCTCGGTGCAGGGCAGCACGGACGGAACCACGTTCGGCAACCTGGCCGCGTCGTCGACATACACGTTCGATCCGTCGACCGGGAACACCGTGACGATCCCATTCACCGCGGCGAACGCCCGGTACGTACGGATCAACATCACGGCGAACTCGGGATGGGCTGCTGGCCAGTTATCTGAGCTGCAAGTGTTCGGCGCAGGCGGGACCACCCCGCCCCCCGCGAGCGCTGTGCTCGGGTTCACTCCGAGCAGCCTCGCCTTCGGCAGTGTCAACGTCGGATCCTCGAGTGCGACGCAGACATCGGTACTGAAGAACACCGGCACCGCCACCGCAACGCTCTCCTCGATCGCATCCTCCGGTGACTTCTCGCAGACGAACAACTGCGGATCGTCGCTTGCGGTCGGCGCCAGTTGCACGGTGACGGCCACCTTCACACCCTCGACAACGGGGACGAGGTCGGGCAGCGTCTCGGTCACCAGCAACGCGACAGGGTCACCGACCGTTCTGGCGCTGTCGGGGTCGGGCGCGAGCACCGCACCCGTGAACCTGGCTGCGGGCAAGGCGGCGACATCCTCAAGCTTCACGGATGTCTACGTGGCCGGCAACGTGACCGACGGCAGCACCAGCTCATACTGGGAGAGCGCAAGCAACTCGTTCCCGCAGTGGGTGCAGGTCGACCTGGGTGCCGCAACCAGCGTAAGCAGGATCACGCTGGACCTGCCGCCATCGACGGCGTGGGCCACTCGCTCGCAGACGCTGTCAGTGCTGGGCAGCACAGACGGCAGCGCCTTCAGCACACTGGTCGCTTCTGCCAGCTACACGTTCAACCCGGCGACCGGTAACACCGTGACGATCACGTTCCCCTCCGCCAGCGAGCGGTACGTGCGGGTAAACATCACGGCGAACAGCGGATGGCCGGCCGGGCAGGTCTCGGACTTCCAGATCTACCGCTAGCAGTTCGACCCCGAATGGGTGGGACGGCGAAGGTTTGCCGCCCACCCATTTGGCCGTTGATCTGCGACTCCCCGGAGACGAAACGAAAAAGCCCGGACACCAATGAATGACTGGTATCCGGGCTGTTGGTGACCCCAGCGGGATTTGAACCCGCGTTACCGCCGTGAGAGGGCGACGTCCTAGGCCGCTAAACGATGGGGCCGCTTGCAACTCATCGAGTATGCCATAGGTCGAGCCGGCCGGCCAAACTGGCGGCGGCGCCGCCGGAACGTGTACGACCTATGTTGCCTTGCCGGATCCGCCGCAGAGGGGGCTCGGGTCGGATCAGTCGAGCGACACCCGCCGAAGCAACTGCGCGTTGAGCGCCACGACGATCGTCGAGACGGACATGAGTACGGCACCGAGTGCAGGAGAGACCACGAACCCCAGCCCGCTTGTCACCCCGGCCGCAAGCGGAATCGCAATCACGTTGTACCCCGTAGCCCACGCGAGGTTCTGCTGCATTTTGCGATATGTGGCCCCCGACAGGACGATGATCCTGGCCACTCCGCGTGGGTCGCTTGAAGCCAGCACGATCCCGGCGGACTCGATCGCGACATCCGTGCCTGCCCCGATCGCGATCCCGACATCGGCTTGCGCGAGCGCTGGCGCGTCGTTCACGCCGTCGCCCACCATCGCCACGCGGGATCCGTCCTTCTGCAGCGCCGCGACGGTGCTCGACTTCTGGCCAGGCAGGACCTCCGCAAAGACCTCCGTGATGCCGAGCCGGGCGGCCACCGACAGGGCGACCTCGCGCGAATCGCCTGTGAGCATCGCGACGCGAACGCCTCGCGCAGTGAGGGTTTCCACCGCCTCGCGCGATTCCGGCCGTATGACGTCGGCCAGCGCGATCACGCCGACCACCGCCTCGTGGTCGACGACGAAAACCGTCGTCTGCCCTTGCCGGGCGGCATCCCGACTCGCGTTGACCAGGGTCGCCGGGGCGGTCAGTGCGCGCTCGACGAGGACGCGCGGCGCACCCACCGTGGCCACCCGACCCTCGACCGAACCGGATGCACCGCGACCGGCATGCGCCTGGAAGTTGGTGACCGCAGCGAGGCTGAGGCCGCGCGCCTGAGCCTCCGCAACGATTGCACGGGCGATCGGATGCTCGGAGGGAGCCTCGACGGATGCCGCAAGCGCGAGAATCTCGCCCTCGTCCATGCCCTCAGCCGCAACGACAGATGCGACACCCTGCCTGCCCTCGGTGAGCGTTCCGGTCTTGTCGAAGAGCACGACATCGATGAGCCTGGCATCTTCCATGGCGTGGCGATCGCGGATCAGCAGCCCATGCCGAGCCCCACGGGCCGTCGAGATCTGTGCCACGAGAGGAATGGCCAGCCCCAGCGCGTGCGGGCAGGCGATGATCAACACGGTCACGACTCGTTCGAGCACGAAGGCCGGGTCGCCCGGCCGCAGGAGTGTCCAGGCGAGCAGGGTGACGGCCGCCGCGGCGAGCGCCACGTAGAACAGCAACGCGGCAGCGCGGTCGGCGAGGATCTGCGTGCGCGATTTGCTTGCCTGCGCGTCTGCGACGAGACGCATGATTCCGGCGAGCGCGGTGTCCGAACCGAGCCTGGCCACGCGGACGATGAGCGAGCCGCTGGCCGAGATGCTCCCGGCGACCACCGGATCCCCGACTGACCGTTCGACGGGATTTGACTCACCAGTGAGGAGCGACTCATCGACCTCGCTGCGCCCCTCGACCACCTCGCCGTCGATGGGAATACTCGCGCCAGGGCGAACCATGACGAGGTCGCCGATCGTGAGCGCGCTCACGGGGACGATCTCGGAGTGGTGCGACACGCCTCTGGAGCGATCCACGCGTTCGGCCTCGTCAGGAAGCAGCTTGGCAAGCTCACCGAGCGCATCCTGCGCACCCATCACGGCGGACATCTCAATCCAATGACCGAGAAGCATGATCGTGATGAGGCTTGCGAGCTCCCACCAGAAGTCCATGCCGGAGAGGCCGAACGTGACGGCAAGGCTGTAGCCGAACGCCACGACGATTGCGAGCGAGATCAGCGTCATCATTCCCGGCTGCCTGCCACGCAGCTCCGTCACCGCACCGCGAAGGAAGACCACCCCGCCGTAGAAGAAGATCGCGACGCCGAACACCGCCGGAATGTAATCGCTGCCGGGGAAGCGCGGGCCGGAGAGGCCGAGGATCGACTGCAGGCCGTGCGAGAAGACCATGGTCGGGATCGTCAGCGCAAGGCTCAGCCAGAACGTGCGGCGGAAGGCGGCGGGATCATGGCCGGC
>JAUZGC010000153.1 GCA_030840105.1 Microbacteriaceae bacterium | reverse complement strand
GTTCCTCGGCGGATCCAGTTCGACGATGATGGGCAACGTCATCCAGAGCAACTTCCTCGTGCAACTCAATTACCCGGCCGCGGCCGCGCTCTCGATCATCCTGATGGCGATCATCCTCGTGATCGTCAGTGCGTATGTGAAGCGCAGCGGAACGGATGAGCTGCTGTGAGCGCCCAGGAAGCCCTCGCACTCGGGCGCACGGTCGCGACGGAGACCGCGCTCGCCCCCAGGCCGCCGCGGGCCAGGTTCGGGCTCGGCCGCTGGCTGCTGCCGACGTACAGCGCTCTCGCGCTCGTATTCCTGCTGATCCCGATCGTGTACACGATCGCCTTCTCGTTCAACCAGTCGGTCAAGTCGAACATCTCCTGGCGCGGATTCACGTTCAACAACTGGCTCAACGTCTGCGATCAGCCAGGCGTGTGCACGGCGTTCGGCAACAGCATGCTCATCGGTGTGGTCGCCACGGTCGTCGCCACGGTGCTCGGCACGATGATCGCGATCGCCCTCGTGCGTTACCGCTTCAGGTTGCGGGGCGCGATCAGCCTCCTGATCTTCCTGCCGATGGCGACGCCGGAGGTCGTGATGGGTGCGGGGCTTGCCGCGCAGTTCCTCTCGGCCGGAGTGCCGAAAGGGATCGGGACGATCATCGCCGCGCACACGCTGTTCTGCCTGAGCTTCGTGGTCGTCACGGTGAAAGCGCGGATCGCGAGCCTCGACCCGGCGCTGGAGGAGGCCGGCCGGGACCTTTACGGTTCCCCGGCGCAGGTGTTCTGGCGGATCACCTTCCCGCTGCTCTTGCCCGGCATCCTCGCCGCCGCCCTGTTGTCGTTCTCGCTGAGCTTCGACGACTTCATCATCACGTACTTCAACTCGGGCTCGGTGCAGACCTTCCCGACCTACATCTACACGGCTGCGACGCGTGGCATCCCGGCGCAGGCGAATGTGATCGCATCCGCCGTCTTCCTGCTTGCGATCACGATCGTGGTCGCGACGCAGATCGCGTCGGAGTCGAGGCGGAAGCGTCTCGCCAGGTCGACCGAAGCCGTCTGAGGCGTTAGTTCGCGGTGTGTTAGTGCGCGCCTGCGTTAGTGCGCGCCGGGGTAGCTCGCGCGGATGCTGCCCACGGGCTCTCCGCCGCCGTGGACCGTGAGATCGAGCTCCGGGCGCACGGCGTCGACATCCGCGTGCTGGAGGGCACCAGCATCCGCCAGCAGTGCGAGTGCGACGATGGTCGCCGCACGCAGGCTGCCGTCGAGCATCTTGAGTGCCACGGTTGTGCCATCCGGCGCCGCCATGATCATGACGCCCTCCGCGCCGCCCTTGGCGAAGACGCCGAGCCGCTCGATGACGACCGTGTTCGCCCGGCCGGGGCCGTCAATGGCCCACCCGTTTTCGAGCACGGCGCGCCTGAGCACCGCGGCATTGCGATACAACGCGAACGGCGAGCTTTCCGACGCCGTCGCAATCCGGTGGATGCCACGGGCGAGCGCCGAGAGGGACATCGCGTGCACGGGTGCACCGCAGCCGTCCACACCTGTCGCGGTGACCTTCTCGCCGGTGAGGCGTTCGACCACGTCGCGAATCTGAAGCTGCAACGGATGCTGCGGGTCGAGGTAGCTCTCGGTGGGCCAGCCATTCTGCACGCAGGCGAGGAGCATCGACGCGTGCTTGCCGGAGCAATTCATGTACAGCGGTTGCTTGGCGACGCCGTTGCGGATGAGGTCATCCCTGGCGCCGGAGTCCAGCGGCCAGTCGCTCGGGCAGCGGAGGGCGGCGTCCGTCAGGTCGGCCTGGGCGAGGAGCCCACGCACGACCGAAACATGTGCGGGGGTGGCCGCATGGCTGGCCGTCGCGAGCACCGCCGCCGGGCCGCTGAGGGCGACACCGGAGCCGAGCACCGCGAGCGCCTGGAACGGCTTCATGCTCGAGCGCGGGAAGATTGGCGCGGTCGTGTTGCCGAGCGTGCGGATGACGTCGCCGCCCGCATCGAGCACGATCGCGGAGCCGACGTGACGGGACTCGATGAAGCCGCTGCGCTCGACGACGGCGAGCTCGACGGCCTCCGTGCCGGCGAAGGTTTCGGTCACGGCCGATGTTCCGTGCACAGGCGGTGTCGCGCTCACAGGCGGGCGAACGCTTCGTCGAGCACCGAGACGGCGTCAGCGATGAGCTCGTCGGTGATGGCGAGGCTCGGCAGGAACCTCAGCACATTCCCGTACGTGCCGGCCGACAGCACGAGCACGCCGTGCTGGGCCGCATAGTCCGTGATCGCGCGGACGGCGCCCGGGTTGGGCTCCTTGGTTGTCGACGCCGTGCCTGGCTGCACGAGTTCGATCGCCTGCATCGCACCGATACCGCGGACGTCGCCGATGATGTCGTATTTCCTCTGCAGCTCGAGCAGTGCCGGTTTGAGCGTGCCCTCGATCCGCCTCGCCTCGGCGAGCAGGTTGTTCTTCCCGATCTGTTCGAAGACAGCGACGGCAGCCGCGGCAGCGACCGGGTTGCCGCCGAACGTGCCGCCCAGCCCGCCGGGTTGCGCGGCATCCATGATCTCGGCGCGGCCCGTGACGGCCGCGAGCGGAAGCCCGCCTGCGATGCCCTTTGCGCTCAGAACGAGGTCGGGCACCAGGCCGAGATGCTCGCTCGCGTAGTATGCGCCCGTCCGTGCCATTCCACTCTGGATCTCGTCGGCGATGAAAACGATGCCGTTGGCCGTGCACCACTCCTGCAGGGCAGGCAGGTAGCCATCGGCCGGCACCATGAAACCGCCCTCGCCCTGGATGGGCTCGACCACGAGACAGGCGAGATCGGATGCGCCGACGATCTTCTCGAGATATGCGATCGTGCGGGCTGCGGCATCCGCGCCGCTGAGGCCGTCGTGGTACGGGTAGGAACTCGGGGCGTGATAGACATCGCCAGCGAGCGGCCCGAAGCCGGCGGCGTACGGCATCGCCTTGAAGTTCATGGCCATCGTGAGGTTCGTGCGGCCGTGGTACGCGTGATCGAGCACGGCGACTCCGCGGCGACCCGTGTACTTGCGGGCGATCTTGACGCCGTTCTCGACGGCCTCGGCGCCCGAGTTGACGAGGACCGTCTTCTTGGCGTGGCTGCCGGGGGTGTGCTCGGCGAGCAGCTCGGCCACACGCACGTATTCCTCGTACGGCGTGACGGTGAAGAGTGTGTGGATCACGTTGTGCAGCTGCGCGGCTGCGGCATCCACCACGGCTTCGTCCGTGTGCCCGATCGTGGTCACGCCGATGCCGGCGCCCAGGTCGATGAACTGGTTGTCGTCGACGTCGACGAGGATCGCGCCGTGGGCCCGCGCGATGTAGACGGGGAGGACCGAGGAGACTCCTGTGGGGACGACGGCGAGCCGTCGTTCGTGGATGGCTCGCGACGCTGGTCCCGGGATCGCCGTGACGACCCGACGCTCCTGGGACACCGGGACGGCCTGGGCGGGTGAGGACGTTGAGGCGGTGAGGATGTCAGTCATGATCCCCACAGTTTATCGCCGGGATCGTGCGTGACCGCCGCTCAAACGCTGCGAGAATCGGGGCAGGAACGATGAATTCCGAAGGAGCGATCATGAACCACGAGCACCACTACGCGGTGAGCACCGAGTGGACCGGAAATCGGGGCACGGGTACGAGCGGCTACCGCGCCTACGGCCGTGATCACATCGTTTCAGCCGAGGGGAAGCATCCGATCGATGGATCGGCCGACCGCACGTTCTTCGGCGATGTGGACAGGTGGAACCCGGAGGAGATGCTGCTCGCGGCGCTCAGCCAGTGCCACATGCTGAGTTACCTGCACGTTGCCGTCGAGCACGGTGTCGTCGTCGTTGCATACACGGATGCCGCCACCGCGGTCATGCAGCAGACGCGGGATGGCGGGGGACACCTCACGAGCGCGACCCTGAGGCCCCGCGTCACGGTCGCCGACCCTGGCATGGTCGAGCTGGCCAACTCGCTGCATCACGAAGCGAGCGTGAAGTGCTTCATCGCCGCGTCGGTGAACTTCCCGATCGGGCACGAGCCGGAAGCGCTCGCACTGGCCTGACCGGAGTGCCCTGGCGCTAGCGCCGCTCGGGGCGCAGGATGGCGCGCCTGACGCGCTCGACCGTGGTGGTGGGTGGCGCCTCGTTGTACTCGTTCGCGAGTTCCTGCCCGGAGAGCGCGTGGATCGCCGCCATGATCTCATCGGTTGCCAGTCGCCTCGCCTTTCCGGAATCCGCGCTGCCGTGACGGCTCACGTCGATGGGCGTGCCGAAGCGGACGGTGACCGGCCGGATGCGCGGGAAGCGCGCGCCGACGGGCTGGAGTTCGTTGGTTCCGATGAGTCCGACCGGAACGACGGGAGCGCCCGTCGTCAGGGCGAGCCAGGCGACGCCCGTCCTGCCTTTGTACAGCCTCCCGTCGAGAGAGCGTGTGCCTTCCGGATAGAGCGCGAACGCGGCACCCGTGTCGAGGATGCGCCTACTCTGGTCGAGCGCCGCCTGCGCGGCCTGACCTGCGCCGCGCTCAACGCCGACGGCGCCGATCGCACTGAAGAAGGACCGCGAGAGCCAGCCGCGGAAGCCGGTTCCGGTGAAGTAGTGCGACTTGGCCAGGAACTGCACGCGGCGGGGCGCGACGAGCGGGATCACGATGCTATCGATGAACGACAGGTGATTGCTCGCGAGGATGACGGCGCCGCTCGGTGGAACGTTCCTCCGCCCGATCACCGTGGGACGGTAGAGGATGCGCGCCACGGGCGCGATCCCTGCGCGCCCGAGCAGGTACAGGAAGCCGGGTCGACGAGCCACCGCGATCTCGGTTCGGTCCGCATCCGAAACCCCGTCCGCATCGGTCACCTCGCCCGCTCCCATCACTACGCCCTATCCATCATTGACTGACCCTAACGAGGAGTGCATGCCGTTCGCGGCATGGGATTGCGGCGCCACGGGTCACGGGCGTGTGTCGAGGGGTGACGGCGGAGCCGGGCAATCGTGCCCGCCCACGAAATTGAGGCACGCGGGCAGCCAGTCGGAGAATCGTACGTCGAGCGGGGACCCGAACCACGCGGTGTAGATCCGCGAGAAGTTGAGATTCCCATAGGTCGAGCACGGCTTCACGGCTCCACGAGGATTGGCGACCGTGTACGGGTTGGGCTGGTACGGCGTGTAGTTGTACAGGTTTGCCGTCGCCTGGTTCTGGACCCGCACGGTGGTCGATCCGCAGGCGGGATTCGGGCTGTACTGGATGGTCACCTTGCCGATGTGGTACCGCCAGTCGCTTGGGTGCAGCGTGTACTCACGGAACTGCCACGCCGCGCTGT
>JAUZGC010000115.1 GCA_030840105.1 Microbacteriaceae bacterium | reverse complement strand
CGCGGCGAGCGTCGTCGTTGGTCAGTCCGGGCTCACCGGGCTCGACAGCGGCCTTCAGTGCATGAAGCAGGGTTCCCGTGTCGCACTGGCGATTTCGCCGAAAGATGGTCTCGGTACCAACGCCGGCTCGTACGGAGTCGCGCCAAATGATTCCCTCGTCATGGTCGTCGACGTAACCAAGACCTTCCTTCCCCGCGCAAACGGCACCCCCGTGCCGAGCACCCCTGGTTTCCCCATGGTGGTCCTCGCTCCGGACGGAACGCCGGGAATCAGCGTTCCCACCTCGGCACCACCCACGGCGCTCAAGTTCACCGACCTCAAGCAGGGCAGCGGAACGACCGTCAAGCAGGGTGACTCGGTCGTCGTGCAGTACACCGGCGTGCTCTGGAAGGAGCGCACGGTCTTCGACTCGACATGGCAGAACGGCCAACCGGCGACCCTCGTGGCCGCTGATGGCTCGAAGGTCCAGGGCGGCGTCGTGCCCGGGTTCGCGAAGGCGCTCATCGGCCAGAAGGTCGGTTCGCAATTCATCGCGATCATCCCACCCAACATGGGGTACGGATCGGCGGGCAGCCAAACCGTGCCAGCGAACTCGACGCTCGTGTTCGTCGTCGACGTCCTCGGTATCCAGTAGTCCATCGCCGTCGCTCCGTGATGCAGAGTGGCACGAGCCCTAGGATGGGAGCGTGCCCTCATCCTCGACCACCCGGGTGCCCGTCGAAGAACGCTTGTTCAGCCTGGTTCTCGCCTTGCTCGCAACCGAGACAGGACTGACCAAGAGCGAGATCCTCTCGACGGTGCAGGGATACCGCCAGCGCTACTCCCAATTCGCGGACAACGCGAGCCTTGAGCGCCAATTCGAGCGCGACAAGGATGACATCCGCGAACTCGGTGTGCCGCTCGAGACCGTCGAGGCGCCGGGGGACCCAGGCAACAACCAGAGCCTGCGCTATCGCATACCGAAGGGGGCATACGACCTCCCGGCCGATGTGGTGTTCTCGGCTGAAGAAATCACGCTACTCGGACTCGCGGCGACGGTGTGGCGGGAAGGATCACTCTCCGCGGAGTCCCGTCGCGCCATCATGAAATTGAGGTCGCTCGGCGTCGAGTCAGACGAGCCGATCCTCGGTTATGCCCCGCGCCTGCGGGTGCGCGAGAGCTCATTCGAGCCCCTCAGCATCGCGCTCGAGCGCAAGAACATCGTGACCTTCCCGTATCTCAAACCGGGGGAGCGGGCATCCCGCTTGCGAACCGTCGCGCCGCTCGCCCTCGTACAGCACGAGGGCCGGTGGCACCTGCAGGGCATCGACCAGGATGCCCACGGCTCGCGCACCTTCCTGCTCTCGCGCATCGTCGGGCCTGTCAGCCTCACCAATCGCGGCTTCGAACCCGACGGGTCGGACTTCGCCGCTCACGCCCTCGACGAGCTCGAGCGGATCTGGCTGGGCAATGTGGCCGAGATCGAGGTCGTCGCGAAGAGCGATGCCGCGATCCGCCTCAACAAACGCTACGGGGACCGCTCGCCGAGCAACACGCACCTGACCGTGCACTACACGGATGCCAACATCCTCGCCGATGAGTTTGCAAGCTACGGGCCGGAGGTGCTCGTGCTCTCACCCGATTCGCTTCGAGACGCGGTGCGATCCCGCCTGGACGCCACCGTTGCCAGCCATCGCGACACGTTCGCGCACACCGAGCCTGGGGCCCGTGATGACTGAGCGCCGCACACCCATGCACGCACAGGACAAGCTCGCCTTCCTGCTCGCCCTGGTCCCGTACCTGATGGATCGTGACGGTGTCAGCGTTGCCGAAGCCGCCGAGCACTTCGGCGTGCCTGTCGAGCAGATCCGGGATGCCGTCCGCCTGATCGCCGTCTCCGGCGTTCCGGGGGAGACCAGCCAGTACCAGCACGGCGACCTCTTCGACATCGCCTGGGAGGACTTCGAGGAGAACGATCGGATCGTGCTCACGCACATGGTCGCCATCGACGATTCGCCGCGGTTTTCCGCACGTGAGGCCGCCGCGCTCATCGCGGGGCTGCAGTATCTTTCTTCCCTGCCAGAGAACGCGGACCGCGATGTGATCGGCTCGCTCATGGCCAAACTCGCGCGCGGCGCATCGGCGGAGCCGAGCCAAGTGGCCGTCGCGGGCTCGCAGAGCGACGAGACCCTCACGCTGATCCGGGACGCCGTCGCGGCGGGCACGCAGGTCGAATTCGACTATCTCAACTCCCGCGGCGAACACGAGCGTCGTCGAGCCGACCCGCTGCGCATTGAGTCGGTCGACCAGGACTGGTACCTGCGCGGCTGGTGCCACCTGCGCGAGGCCGTTCGGACGTTCCGCCTCGACCGGATGAGCGCGCTCACGGTCACCACGGAGCCCCTCACGTACCGGCCGACCGACGTGACCCTGCCGGAGACCCTGTTCGAGGCATCCGCGGACGACCTCACCGTGGACATCGAAGTGTCGACATCGGCGCTGCCGCTCATCGCGGACTACATTCCCGAGGGAGCACAGCTGTCCGAGCTGGACGGCTTCGTGCGGACCAGCGTTCGGGTCGCGCACTATCACGGCCTCAAGCGCCTGGTCGCGGGGCTTTCCGGAGTGCTCACCGTGATCGCGCCTGAGGAGGCGCGCCAGGCCGTCAGCGAGTGGGCCAAAGCCGGCGCTGCCCGTTACGACGCCCGCCCTGTGCCTGAGTAGGCCGAGTAGGCTCGCCTTCATGCCTTGGTGGTCCTGGATCCTCCTGTGGGGGGCGCTCGTCCTCGCCATGCTCGGCATCCTGGGCTGGCTTTCCTTCCGGCTCTTCACCAAGTTCGGCAGGGCGCTCGTCGCATTCGGGGATCTCGCTGAGAAGGCATCCGCTCTCGAAGCCCTGGTCGACGAGGTCGCCGATTCGTTCGAACCGGCCGTGCTTGCGGATGCCGCAGCATTGCGCCACGCACGGGAGCAGCAGCGCACAGACCGTGAACGCCGTCGCCAGGAGCGCCGGGATTCGCGTGTCAGGAGAGGTAAGCTTCTTGTGAAAGCTGACACAGCGCAGTTCTTGCACCTCATCAAAAGGACCTGATCCCATGGGAATTTTCGGCAACGCCTTCAACGGGTGGCACCTGCTCATCATCCTTGCGGTCGTCCTGCTCTTGTTCGGCGCTCCCAAGCTGCCCGGCCTTGCCAAGAGCATCGGCCAGTCGATGCGTATCTTCAGGAACGAAGTGAAGTCCATGAAGGACGAGGACGCGAAGCCTACGGATAACGCGGCTCCCGCGGCCGACGTTACGCCTGAGCACCCTGCATCGACTGAGACACAGCCAAAGCCGTAGGGACGTGTCAACCTCCGTCAAACGAGGCAAGAACCGCGAAGGTCGGATGTCGCTCGGCGAGCACCTCGTCGAACTTCGCAAGCGCCTCTTCCGCTCTGCCGCAGGACTGATCCTCGGTGGGGTCGCGGGCTGGTTCCTCGCAGACTTCGTGCTGAATGCGCTGCGCGCGCCCATCACGCAACTGGCCACGGCGCAGCATCGCGTCGCCGAACTCAACTACGACAACATCACTGGCGCCTTCGACCTCAAGATGGAGATCGCGTTCACGATCGGCCTCGTCATCTCGAGTCCGGTCTGGCTCTACCAGATCTGGGCGTTCTTCGTGCCTGCGCTCAGCCGCAAGGAGCTCCGCTATGGCCTGGGCTTCTTCCTCACGGCCGTGCCGCTCTTCTTCGCCGGCTGCGCGGCCGGCTGGTTCGTCGTGCCGCACATCGTGCAGCTCCTGACAAGTTTCGCGCCAAGCCAGGACACGGCGATCATCCAGGCCAAGGTCTACTTCGACTTCGTGCTCAAGCTTGTTGTCGCGATCGGAGTAGCCTTCGTCCTCCCGGTGTTCCTCGTGCTGCTCAACTTCGTGGGCATCCTCAGCGCGAGGTCCATCGTGAAATCGTGGCGGATCGCGCTGCTCGTGATTGTGTTGTTCACGGCGATCGCGACGCCATCCGCTGACATCGTCTCGATGTTCCTGCTCGCGATTCCGATGGTGCTGCTTTACTTCGCGGCGGCGGGCGTCGCCTGGCTGCACGACCGACGCGCGGCCAAGGCGGCCCTTCAGCTCGATGCTGAGCTCGCCACCTAAGCTGAACTGGTGACCGATCAGCTCTCGCCGGCCGAGCGATACGCGGCATCCCGCACGCGGATCACCCAGCCAAAGCTGGATGCGTTCAGGCAAGGCCTCAACTTCGACCTCGACCCCTTCCAGCGCAACGCGTGCGCGCGGCTCGAAGAGGGGCGTAGCGTGCTCGTCGCGGCCCCGACCGGCGCCGGCAAGACCATCGTCGCCGAGTTCGCGGTGTACCTCGCCATGCAGGAGCCGAGCGCCAAGGTCTTCTACACAGCACCGATGAAGGCCCTGAGCAACCAGAAGTTCCAGGAACTTGTCGCAGAGTACGGCCCAGACGAGGTCGGTCTGCTCACCGGCGACACGAACATCAACTCGCACGCGCGGATCGTGGTCATGACGACCGAAGTGCTCCGGAACATGCTCTACGCGGACTCCGACCTGCTCACCGATCTGGCCTACGTCATCATGGACGAGGTGCACTACCTCGCCGACCGGTTCCGCGGCGCGGTGTGGGAGGAGGTCATCATCCACCTCCCACAGTCCGTGCGCATGGTCTCGCTGAGCGCAACAGTCTCGAACGCTGAGGAGTTCGGCGACTGGCTGCAGGCCGTGCGAGGTGAGACCGACGTGATCGTCTCCGAGGAGCGTCCGGTTCCGCTCGAGCAGCACATTCTCATGCGCACCAAGCTCATCGACCTCTTCGACTCCTCCGGCCTCGCCGCGACCAACCGGGTCAACCCCGAACTCGTGCAGATGGCTCGCTATGGTGGGCGCACCCTCAGTGCGCGCCAGATGAAGGATGTCGGCCGCTACCACTCGCGGGGCGGGCGCCAGGAGACCTTCCGGATGGATCGCGCCGACCTCGTCGACCTCCTGGACGATCGCAACCTGCTCCCGGCGATCTTCTTCATCTTCAGCCGCGTGGGGTGCGACCAGGCCGTCCGCCAGGTGCTGCGCGCCGGCGTTCGACTGACTGAGGCGCATGAGCGGGACGAGATCCGCGCGATCGTCGAGGATCGCTGCCGCACCCTGCTCGACGAGGACCTCGCCGTGCTCGGCTACTGGGAGTGGCTCGAGGGGCTTGAGCGCGGTGTGGCTGCCCATCATGCCGGGATGCTGCCTGCGTTCAAGGAAGTCGTCGAAGAGCTCTTCCGCAAGAAGCTCGTCAAGGCCGTGTTCGCGACGGAAACCCTCGCACTCGGCATCAATATGCCTGCCCGCACGGTCGTGCTCGAAAAGCTCGAGAAGTTCAACGGTGAGGCCCGCGTTCCGATCACGCCGGGGGAGTACACGCAACTGACGGGCCGGGCCGGCCGTCGCGGCATCGATGTCGAAGGCCATTCCGTCATCCAGTGGCAGGATGGCCTCGACCCGCAGGCTGTCGCTTCGCTCGCCTCCCGGCGCAGCTATCCGCTGAACTCGAGCTTCCGCCCGACCTACAACATGGCCGTGAACCTGATCGACCAGTTCGGCAGGCAGCGCACCCGCGAGATCCTCGAGTCGTCGTTCGCCCAGTTCCAGGCGGACAGGGCCGTCGTCGACCTCGCCCGCAAGGTGCGCCAGCAGGAAGAATCCCTCGCCGGCTACGCCCAGGCCATGTCCTGCCACCTGGGCGACTTCACCGAGTATTCGGCGCTGCGCCGCCAGCTCAGCGACCTCGAGCGCCAGGGCCAGCGCATCGACACCCAGAGCAGGGGAGAGCGAGAGAAGCGACAGCGCGAGCTCACGGCCCTGCGCAAGCGGCTCAAGGCGCATCCGTGCAACGGTTGTGCCGACCGGGAGAAGCACGCGCGCTGGGCCGAGCGCTGGTGGCGGCTGAAACGCGAGACGGATGCCCTCAGCCAGCAGATTCGATCGCGAACGGGCGCCGTCGCCAAGGTGTTCGACCGCGTGACGGACATCCTCGTCGCATGCGGCTATCTCAGCCAGGACGAGCACGGCCGCACCGGCCTGACCGTGCACGGCCGCACCCTCAAGCGGATCTATGGAGAGCGTGACCTCCTGGTGGCGGAGTGCCTTCGCCGCAACACCTGGTCGCAACTCGATGTACCGAGCCTGGCCGCGATGGCATCCGCCCTCGTCTACGAGCCACGCAGAGACGAAGGAAACGCCTCGGAGCGCTACCTTCCGAAAGGGGCGTTCCGCCCTGCGCTGGAGAAAACGAACGAGATCTGGAGCAGGCTGGACGATCTGGAGCGCCAGAACCGCCTGCCAGGCAGCGAACCTGTCGCGACGGGGCTCAGCCTGGCCATGCACAGCTGGGCTCGCGGAGGCAGCCTGAACAAGGTGCTCGAGGATGCCGACATGGCCGCGGGCGACTTCGTGCGCTGGACCAAGCAGACGATCGACCTTCTCGACCAGCTCTCGCTCGTCGCCGACGGCCCCGTCGGCAGGACGGCTCGCCAGGCGCTCGAGGCCATCCGCCGCGGCATCGTCGCATACTCGTCCGTGGCCTGATCCGGTGACGGCAGATCCACACGGCAATCGCCTAAACTCTGACTTCGTGACTGCCAGGCCCGAGACCCTGCCGCCTGCGACCGCGCCGCTCCCGCGCGGGCTGTTCTCGCGCGGGCCGCTCGCGCCGCTCCCGCTCGCGCCGCTCCCGCTCTGGCTCGCGTTGCTCGTTGCGGCCGCAGCGGGGCCCGTGCTCGCCGCCGGCTTCCCGAGTCTCTCCTGGTGGCCGCTCGCCTTCGTCGGAGTCGGGATGATACTCGTCACGCTCCGGGGACGACGCGCCGGCACCGCCGCCCTGGTCGGGTTCGTGGCCAGCCTGTCGTTCTATCTCGTCCTCGTGCACTGGACATCGCTCTACCTCGGCCCGCTGCCCTGGATCGCCCTGGCGACCCTCGAGTCCCTGTTCTTCGCGGTCGGCGCGATGGTGATCACGCTTGCGTACCGATGGATCCCGAGAGTCTGGCCGTCGGTGCTCGGCCGCGTCGGGCTCCTGCCCGTCGTGGTCGCCGGACTGTGGACGGCACGGGAAGCGTTTGTGAGCGTGTGGCCGTATGGCGGGTTCGCCTGGGGCCGCCTGGCACAGTCGCAGTCGGACAGCCCCTTCGCTCCGCTCGTCGCCTGGCTCGGATTTTCCGGGCTCGGTTTCGTCATGGTGCTCGTCGTCGCCGTGATCCTCGAGTGCATGCGCGAGACGCGAATCGCTGTCTCGACGCGAGCCATCGTGGCGATCGGAACCGTCGCGCTCGTGCTTGCGATTCCCACGTGGCCAGCCACGACATCCGGCAGCACGCGAATTGCAGCGGTGCAGGGGAATGGGCCGGCAGGGTACTTCGACGTGCGCCAGCCGGGGGATGTGCTCAACTCGCAGGTGAGCGCGACGCTGCCGATCGTCAACCAGAAAGTGGACATGGTGGTCTGGCCGGAGGGCGCCGCCGACGTCGACCCGACGAGCAACCCGGAAGCGGCCAAGGTCCTCGACTACCTCAGCCAGGCCATGCACGCGCCGATCATCACCGGAACCATCACGCAGCGCGGGGGCAAGGTCTACAACACGTCCCTGCTCTGGGAAGCGGGCAAGGGAGCGGTCAACTACTACGACAAGATCCACCCGGTCCCGTTCGGAGAATATGTGCCTGACCGGGCTTTCTGGCGCCCCTTCGCTCCCGCTCTGATCGACCTGATCGGGCGAGACTACACACCGGGCACGCGCGGCAATGTCTTCGACGTCAACGGGGTCAAGGCGGGAATCTCGATCTGCTTCGACATCGCGGACGACCAGGAAGTGACGGACATGGCACGAGGCGGAGCGCAGGTCATCCTCGCACAGACGAACAACGCGGACTTCGGCACGACGGATGAGAACGTTCAGCAACTCGCGATCGCCCGCCTTCGTGCGATCGAGACGGGACGCTCGCTGGTCAACATCTCGACGGTTGGCACGAGCCAGATCATCGACCCGAACGGTCGCACAATCGCCAGTATCCCGGCCTACAAGCCGGGTGCGATGGTCGCGAGCGTTCCGCTTGGCACCACGACAACCCCTGCCGATGTGTTCAGCCGGGGAATCGAGTACCTCGTCTCCGGACTCGGCCTCGCCGCGCTGATGATCGCGGGCGCGACCGTGGCGCGCCAGAGGAAAGCCACCCGAGGACGAGCGGCACGAAACTAAGGCGTACTACGCGCCGATCTTGTGCTCTCCACGGCGAGCGCGAAGGTAGGTGAGCCGCTCCTCGAGGAGCTCCTCAAGTTCGGCACGCGAGCGGCGCTCCAGCAGCATGTCCCAGTGGCTGCGAGGAGTCTTGACATCAGACCGGTCGACGACCACTGGCTCATTGCCGACGAGGAGAGTCGCCTCATGACCGCAGTGCTTGCACTCCCAAACCTCGGGCGCTTCGGCTTCGGCCGAGAAAACCATCTCGGTCTCCCGACCGCACTCGGCACACAGGTACACGTACCGTGAACGCGGCGAATAAACCACGCCTTCTTCGCTCTGCAGGCTCTGGGCGCCGATTCGCATCCCGCGCAAACTGCGATCTGCCATGTGTGGTCTCCTTGCTTCGCGTGCTACTCAGGTATAAACCGTCAAGCTGGACATTTCCTTTCCGTTTCTGCACTCTTCCCAGCATCGTCTCAGGAACGGGTCATGGCCACCGCCTTGCCGAGATCACAGCGATCGGTCACGAGGCCGTCGACTCCCGCGTCAAGGAGGCGGATCATGTCACTCGGATCGTTGACCGTCCACACGTGCACCTCGACTCCGGCCGAGTGCATGGCCCGCACGACGCGCGGAGTGATGACGCGCAGGATTCCCGCTCGCTCCGGCACCTGCACGGCGTCGAGCGAGCGCAGCGCCAGCCGCACCAGCGGGGCGAGGCCGAGTTTGGCCCCGATGAGCGCCCACGCGAAACGAAAGACGGATGCCGAACTTGCAACCCCGCGCAGCGCAGACACGGTACGACGTCGACGCCCCTCCGAGAACGAAGTGATGAGAACGCGCGCGGTAGCGCGCGCGTCCCTGATCGCCCTGGCAGCAGGCTGAACCGCCAAGTCGGTCTTGATGTCGATGTTGAAGCGCGCCTCAGGGAATGCGTCGAGCGCCGCGGCGAGCGACACGAACGATTGACCGTGCCCGAGGTCGATTCTGCGCAGTTCGGCCATGGTGAGATCACCGACACGCACCGATCGGCCGACCAGGCGGGTGAGATCCGGATCATGGCTGAGGACCGCCACGCCGTCTGCCGACGTGTGCACATCCGTTTCGAGATGGGTCGCACCCGCGCTCAACGCTGCGGCGAACGCGAGCAGTGTGTTCTCCGGCGCCTCGAGCGCCAGCCCGCGATGGGCAAGGACGTGTGGACGCGGCGGAGTGAAGTAGTCGCCCGCGTACCGCCTTTTCGAGGCTCGGCTAATCGTTCGTCTCCGGGCCCGGCTTGCCGCCCGCCGAATCGCCGAACGCCTTGCCGATGCCCTTGAGCGCCTCGGTGAGTTCGCTCGGAACGATCCACAACTTGTTGGATGCGCCCTCGGCAAGCTTTGGCAGGGTCAAGAGGTATTGGTATGCCAGCAGCTTGGGGTCCGGGTTGCCATCGTGAATGGCGCCGAAGACCGTCGTGATGGCCTTGGCCTGGCCCTCCGCGCGCAGGACGGCGGCCTTGGCGTCACCTTCGGCCACGAGGATGGCGGCTTGCCGCATGCCTTCGGCGTTGAGGATCTCGGACTGCTTTGTCCCCTCCGCCGTAAGAATGACCGCACGGCGATCACGCTCGGCGCGCATCTGTTTCTCCATCGAGTCCTGGATCGACAGGGGTGGGTCAATGGCCTTGAGCTCAACCCTGGAGACGCGGATTCCCCATTTTCCGGTCGCTTCGTCGAGCACGATGCGCAACTGGCCGTTGATCTCATCGCGAGAGGTCAGCGCCT
>JAUZGC010000094.1 GCA_030840105.1 Microbacteriaceae bacterium | reverse complement strand
CCGAGAACAAGTGCCTGGGCAATCGCGACGCGCTGCCGCTGTCCACTGCTGAGTTCGTATGGATACTTGTTGAGCAGTCCCAATGAAAGATGCACGGCATCCAGAATCGTCGCCACTCGCTCCCCTGCCGCGCGCCGGCTGTAATGCCGGTCGCGCTCGAAGATCGGTGCGGCGATGATCTCGGCAACGGTGAAAGTCGACGGCAGGCGCGCGCCGGCATCCTGCTCGAGGTAACCGACGTGGAAGGTCAGGTTGGCGCGCTGGCGCTTGCGCAGGCGACGAAGCGAAAACCCCCGCACTGTCGCGTCGCCACCCGTGATGCGCGGAGCAATTTCCCCGGAGCGCCCCGCCAGATCGCGCCCGGCCAGGATACGCGCAAGCGTGCTCTTGCCAGACCCGCTCTCGCCCAGAAGCCCGATCACCTCACCGGGCTCGACCCGCAGGCTCAGCCCCCGCAGCGCAACGCACGCGGCGCTCGAACCATGTGCAGGATATTCAACGGACAGGTCGCTGACCGTGATCGCATTTTCGTGGGTCACACTTCGACCTTACGGCGTCGCTGCGCGAAGCGCGCGTAGCTGTTCGCGTCGCTCCGCCTGGGCGACTGGATCCGGCACGGGCAGCGAGGCGAGGAGCCTCTGCGTGTACGGATCCTGCGGTGCGCCGAGAACCTGCTCACCCGTCCCCTCCTCAACCAGTTTCCCGTGGTGCAGCACGGCGATGCGATCCGCCAGGAGATCGACCACAGCGAGATCGTGGCTGATGAAGAGCGACGCGAAACCGAATTGGCTTTGCAAATCGGCAAAGAGTTCGAGCACGCGAGCCTGGACGGAAACATCAAGCGCAGACGTCGGTTCATCCGCGATTAGCAGAGTCGGCTCGAGCGCGAGCGCGCGTGCCAGGCTTGCACGCTGCCGTTGCCCACCGCTCAGCTCGTGCGGAAAGCGGTCACCATACGCCTTCGGCAATTGCACGGCCTCGAGCAGTTCGTTGACCCGTCCGCGCGCGGCGGACGGGCTCGACGCCCGACCGTGCACCACGAGGGGCTCTGCGACGCACTCGGCGATCGTGAGCAGCGGGTTGAAGCTCGAGGCAGGGTCCTGGAAGACGAACCCGATCTCACTTCGAACCTTTTTGAAGCGCCGCTCGGAGATGCCGTTCATCTCGAGGTCGAACACCGTCAGCGAGCCGCCGGTGACCCTGGTCAGTCCGCCGATCGCACGGCCGATGGTGGTCTTGCCTGAGCCGCTCTCGCCGACCAGTCCAAGGACCTCACGCGGCCGGATCTGCAAACTCACGCCGTCGACGGCGACGAAGCCGGGCCGCCCGAGGCGCCCCGGGTATTGGATGCGGAGGTCCTTTGCCTGGACGACCGGCTTCTGGTCTGCCCAGTCGACAGTTCGCGCGCTCGCGCGCTCCCTGGTCTTCAGAGTCCCTTGGCCGATGTACGGTACTGCGGCGAGAAGCCGCCGCGTGTATTCGTGCTGCGGCGCAGAAAACAGCGTCTTCGCATCCGCCTGCTCCACCACCTTGCCCTCGTACATGACCGCGACGCGATCGGCCAGGTCAGCCACCACGCCCATGTTGTGCGTGATCAGCACGATCGCGGTACCGAACTCGTCACGACACCGTCGCAGCAGGTCAAGGATCTCGGCCTGCACGGTCACGTCAAGGGCGGTCGTCGGCTCGTCCGCGACGATCAGGCCAGGGTCGAGCACGAGCGCCATGGCGATGACAACGCGCTGCTTCTGGCCCCCCGAGAACTGGTGCGGGTAGTAGTTGACCCGCTTCTCCGGCTCCGGGATGCCGACCCGCCCGAGAATCTCGATAGCCTTCGCGCGAGCCTCGGCTCTCGAATACTTGCCGTGGGCTCGCAGGCCCTCGGCGATCTGCCAGCCGACCGGATACACCGGGTTGAGGGCCGTCGATGGCTCCTGGAAGACCATCGCCACATCGCTGCCTCGCACCTCGCGCAGGTGCTTCTTGCTGAGCGAAATGACGTTCACGTTCCTCCGGCCATCCCTGCTGCTCAGCACGACGGCTCCGGAGGCGGTCGCCGTCTCCGGCAGGAGTCCCAGGATCGTCTTGGCCGTCACTGTCTTGCCGCTGCCGCTTTCGCCGACGATTGCGAGGACCTCGCCGCGGCTAACCGTCAGGCTCACGCCATTGACGGCCTTGACCGCACCGGCGTCGGTAGAAAATGAAACGCTCAGATCCTCGATCTCGACGACGTGACCGATCTCTCCGACGTGACCGATCTCTCCGACTGGCCCGGTCCCTGCGACGTGACTCATGGCCGAACCTCCAGGGCCCGGCCGCCAGCCAAACCACCTTCGAGCCCGCCGAGTCCGCCTGGGCCGGCCGTCAGCGTGCCACCCGGAACGACGGAGGTCGCCGCGACCACACCAGCCGTGCCGCCGACCGCGCGCCGACCGCGTAATCGCGGATCCGCCAGGTCGTTGAGACTCTCGCCCACGAGAGTGATCCCGAGGACGCCGAGGACGATCGCGAGACCGGGGAACAGGGCGGTCCACCAAATCCCGCTCGTCACATCCGAGAGAGCCTTGTTGAGGTCGAAGCCCCACTCGGACGCGGAGGTCGGCTCGATGCCAAAGCCGAGGAAGCCGAGCCCGGCGAGGGTCAGGACCGCCTCGGACGAGTTGAGCGTGAAGATCAGGGGCAGCGTCCGCGTCGAGTTACGGAAGACGTGGCGGAACATGATCCGGCTGTTGCTTGCACCAATGACCTTGGCCGACTCGACGTACGCCTCGGCCTTGATTCGCACAGCCTCGGCCCGAATCACCCGGAAGTACTGCGGGATGAAGACGACGGTGATCGAGATCGCGGCCGCGAAGATGCCACTCCAGAAGCCGGACTGCCCGCCGCTGATCACGATCGCCATGACGATCGCAAGGAGCAGCGATGGAAAGGCATATATCGCGTCGCAGACGACGACCAGGATCCGATCGAGCCAGCCGCCGAGGTATCCGGAGACCAGCCCGAGGAAGATGCCCGCGAAGATCGAGAGCAGCACGGACACGATGATCACGACGAGCGCTGTCTGGGCACCCCACAGCACGCGGGAGAACACGTCGAACCCGCCGACGGTGGTGCCCCAGATGTGCGCCCCGCTGGGGGGCTGCTGGGCTCCGAACTGGCCGTGCGCGTCACTCAGCTGCGCGTATCCGTACGGCGCGATGACAGGGGCAAGGATCGCCACGAGCACGAAGACCCCCGTGATGACGAGGCCTGCGATCAGCATGCCTCGCTGCAGCCCAACGCTCTGGCGGAGTTGGTGAATAACCGGAATGCGAGTCCAGATGCTCCGCTTGCCGGTCGGCACGGATTCAAGCGACGTCTCGGTCATCTCAATACCTCACTCTCGGGTCGATGAGCGCCGCGATGATGTCGACGATGAAATTGGTCAGGGCGACGATGACGGCGAGGAGCGCGACCATGCCCTGCACGGCGACGAAGTCGCGTGCCTGCAGGTAATGCACGAGCTGGAACCCCAGGCCCTTCCACTCGAACGTCGTTTCAGTCAGGACCGCGCCTCCGAGCAGCAGCGCTATTTGCAGGCCGATCACGGTGATGATCGGGATCAGCGCGGGACGATATGCATGCTTGCGCACGAGCCGAATCTCGCTCACGCCGCGCGAGCGGGCGGAGTCGACATATTCTGTCGACAGCGTGCCGATGACGTTCGTACGGACGAGGCGGAGGAACACGCCAGCCGTCAGGAGTCCGAGCGCGATGGCCGGCAGCACGGCGTGACTGAGCACGTCACCGACGATTGCCGGGTCGCCCGTCTGGAACGCATCGATCAGGTAGATGCCCGTCGGGCTCGGCAGCGTCTGCATCTGCAATTCGGCACTTGTCGACGCGCGACCCGCGACCGGAAGCCAGTTCAGCCAGATCGAAAACACGAGCTTCAAGAGGAGACCAGCGAAGAACACGGGGGTCGCGTAGCAGAGGATCGCGAACACGCGCAGCGATGCATCCCTGCCCTTGTCGCGGTAGTACGCCGCCACCATGCCGAGCGGGATGCCGACCGCGAACGCAACGATCAGCGCATAGAACGCAAGCTCGAGCGTCGCCGCCCCATACGTCAGCAGCACCTGGACGACGGGCTGGTTATCACTGAGCGTCGTGCCGAAGTTGCCCGTGAACACCTGCCCCAAATACTCGAAGTACTGCACGTAGAGCGGGCGGTCATAACCAGCGGCATGGA
>JAUZGC010000069.1 GCA_030840105.1 Microbacteriaceae bacterium | reverse complement strand
TTGCGACCGCGTATCAAGCGGTTTCCCTGAGCGAAGACGTGCGCGCGTATCCGGCCGACGACTTCTCGGTCAGCTTCAGCGGGCCAATCGACACGAGCGGGCTCGCGACAGACGGCACCAACCTTGCGATCAAGGCAGCCAAGCTGCTCGCGCGCAAGTCTGACTACCGTGGTGGTGTGCGCCTCGAGATCGAGAAGCACGTGCCCATCGCGGGCGGGATGGGCGGTGGATCCGCGGATGCTGCCGCGACACTGCTCGCCTGCGACGCACTCTGGGGCACCGAATCGACCAAAGAGGAGCTGCTCGCGATGGCGGTGCGGCTCGGTGCGGACGTTCCGTTCGCCCTCATGGGTGGCACGGCCATCGGTACCGGCCGGGGCGACCAGTTGAGCCCCGCGTTGGCGAAGGGCCAGTTCCACTGGGTGCTCGCGTTGCCTGACACGGGCGTTGGCACGCCCGAGGTCTACCGCGAACTCGACAAGCACCGCGAGCGGCACGCGCAAGACATCTTCCCGGCGCAGTTCCAGCCGACGGTCGATGCGAATGTGCTCCAGGCACTGCGCGCCGGCGATCCGCGCATGTTGGCGGAATCGCTGTCAAATGACCTGCAGGCGCCCGCAATCCATCTCTCTCCCGAGATCGGAGAGGTGCTCGAACTTGGCGAGATGAATGGCGCGCTGGCCGGGATCGTCTCAGGGTCTGGGCCGACGGTTGCGTTCCTCGCGGCAGATCTCGACAATGCGCTCGACCTGCAGATAGCCCTCAGCGCCTCGCGCCTCACCGCCGTGCGTGCGACAGCACCCGTGCACGGTGCGCGCATCGTGTCGGAATAGTAGGGCCGGACCGAATATTCGGTAACCGACATATTGGATGCCCGGCGCACGCGAGAACCCCGGGATCCGACCTTAACGCGTCGATTCGTGCGCGGGTTGAGATGATTCGTTCGAGACCATATCCACACGACTCAACCACGAGGTCGGGCATCCCGGGGTATGCGTACACGGTAATGGGGGGCACATCCGTCGTCTACAGGTAGGCGGCAAAACCGTCAATTCTTGACGGGGCTGTGGTCGGCCGGACCGCCAGGAGCACGTCGATGCGTCCAGGCGGTGTCTCGCGACGAGGTGGTGAGCCGCCGCAACTCGCGACGTGAAGTCAGACCGAGTTTGGCGAGGATGTTCCGCACGTGGAAGTTGACCGTCGTCACCGACACATATAACCGCTCGGCAATCTCCTTGTTGGTCATGCCTGCCACCAGCGCGTGCGCAACCTGGCGCTCCCGGGTCGTGAGTTCTCCGAACGGATCATCGGATGGCGCCGCCGCCTCCTGCAGTGCGCCGGCTCGGATGAGCATGCTGATTTCCGCCGTACAGCGACCGAGGTAGTCCGCCGCCCCCAGGCGACGGAAAATGGCCGCCGCCCGCTGCAGAGCGGCCACGGCCTCGGCGTGCCAGCCCTGACGGGCGAGGAGGCGGCCCCCATCGAGGAGGGCGACCGCCAGCGGAAGCGGGAAGAGCGGGGCATCGGCCGCGTTGTAGGCACGCTCATACGCGGCGATGGCACCGTCCAGGTCTCCCTCGGCCTCTGCGATTCTTCCTTCGAGCCAGGCGAGTGACCCGTAGTACGGTTGCCAGCTCCGATGGCGATCCGTGCACGAGGCAAGCTCTGCACGGGCCTCGGCGGTGCGACCGAGCGTGGCGAGCGCATCGATCCGATAGCCGAGCCACCCCATTGTCGATGCTCCGGTATCCGAGTTCTTGCCGTCATCCGCGGCCGCGAGCTGTCGCTCAGGCTGGTTCCTGGCGCGAGCGAGTTCGGCCCTGGCGATGACGGGAAGGTCGCTGGTGTACGCGCCAGGCACCTGGGAGTGTGCCCGCTCGGCAGACGCCAACCGTTCGAGCACTGCCTTCTCTTCTCCTCGCCCCGCCCGCACGAGAGCGGAGGTCGCGAGGGCGATCGGCCATCCGGACAGATCGGTCTCATCGAGCGCAAGTGCGACAGCGGCATCCGCGAGGGTAACGGATTCGTCCCATTCGCCGAGCAGGTAAAGCACGTGCGCGTACAACGTACGCGCATGGTTCGCTGTCCAACTCGTAGGGAACTCGCGGATCAGCGCGTTGGCGCGTTTCAGGTCGGCGCGCGCACGGTGGATCCGGCCGGTCACGAGGAACGCCCTGGCCCTGGTCACGAGCGCGTCGACGAGGGCGGGGGAGCCCTGCGCATCCGCAGCAAGGCTTTCTACCTCATCGATGGCCGTGCGAAGGATGTCTGAGGCGCCGGTGCGTGAGGCGGCCGTGATGAGCCAGCCCAGGAGGCGCAACAACTTCTCGCGGGGTTGCACGAGCCACCGCAGCGCGGAGTCTTCGACGTCCGCTGGATCCACAGGTGCTTCGGCCAGGAACCGTCGCGCGACGGCGACCTGTTCGATGACGGGGCCGAAGTTGGCTGTCGCCATCTGCACCATGGGGATCGCTCCGGCGACGTGGGCCCTGAGCAGACGCGCGTCTGGGCTGTTGTCTGACCCAGCGAGGACAGAAGCAGCGAGGGAGAACGCAGCGGCAGCGTTACCCATGAGTACCCGCAGCTCGACCAGGATCGCATCCCTGACCGGATCCGGCGCGAGAGCCTCCAGCTGGTCGACGAGGTCAAAGATGCGCTCGTGCCTGCGTGTGCGCATGGCGAGCAATCCAATCTCGAGCAGGCACCGATCGTGCACGAACCCGGCGGGGGCGAGATGGACGGCCGAGCGTGCGTAGCTCATCGCCTGATCGGCCTGGCCGCGTTCGGCGGCATCCCGGCTCGCGATCAGAAGGTCATCGATGAGAGTGGGATCTGTCTGGTCGGCTGCCTCGACGCGGTGGCGAAGCGCCCGGTGCCCGGAAAGCACGCTCGCGGCAATCCGGTGGATCTCGGCCCGGCGCGCAGCGGGGATCTCGGATGCGATGGTGTCGGCGAGCAGGGCGTGTGCCGGCTCGAGCCAGGCGACGCCGTCTCGTTCGCCAAGTCGCACGAGACCGCGCTCGGCCGCCCCGTGTGCGTCGACCTCGGCGCCGACCCTGGCCGCGATCGTGCCGAAGAGGGGCAGGGGGACCGGGTCGCGCAAGACTGCGACAAATTCGGCAGCCGAGCGAACAGACCCTGGGGCTCCGTCGAGTGAAACGGAGACGGCTGCCGCGAGTGGCGGAATCGCCGGCAGCGGGACATCCCAGCCGGCCGGGTGCAGTGCCCCGGCGAACGACTCCCGCAACTGGTCGAGGAGCACGCTCAAGAGCAGCGGCGAACCCTGCGTCGCCTCGGTCAGCCGTGTGGCTGTTCGCACGGACACCCCATGCCCGAGGATGTGCTGGGCGAGTTCCTGGGTGTTCGCGACCGTCAGCGGTGCGAGCGTGATCCACGCATGGTTCAGGCTGGCGGATGCCAGGTCGTCGAAGAGCGGCGAGACGTGGTTGCTGCCCGGGCGAGTGGCGGCGATCACGAGGAACGGTTGGCCGACGAGTCGGCGCAACAGGAACCGCAGCGCGCGGGCGGACGCCTCGTCGACCCATTGTGCGTCGTCGATGATGAGGCACATGGGCGCCGTGAGGCTGTCCGCGGCGTCCAGCAGGATGCGCCCCACCGAGATCGCGTCGTCCTTCGGCCGCGGCGTCGGCAGGCGCTCGCCGCCGACCCTGGCGCGCATCAGCCTGATCAGCGTCTCGACTGTCGAATAGCTCAGGTCCGACTCGAACGAGTCCGCCTGCACCCGAAGCACGCTCCAGCCCACCAGCCTCGATGCGCAGTCGCTGAGCAGAGCCGTTTTCCCCCGACCGGTTTCGCCTGTGACGAGCACGGCGCCACCCTCAGACCATGCGGCCCCGGCTGTCGCGAGAATCGTGTCGCGGGCGCTGTCGCGACCGATGAGCCTCGGAGGCGCAGGCACTATGGGTCGCTTGGTCACGTGGGTCCTCCCCATCGGTCCGATGTCGAAGAGACGCCCTCGATCGGGATGAGTATCCCTCGACGAAACGAGTCTGGCACAGCCGAGTGGACTACCGGGAGTACCCACTTGTGGAGGGCACGCGTGCGGATGCTGGCCGCACCGCGGCGCATCCATCGGCGGATAGGCTGGGAGGTCATGGCACACCTGCTCGGCGCCGAGGCGCTCCACCTCGAATATCCCACGCGGGTCGTCTTCGACAGCGTCACGGCCGGCATCAATGAAGGCGACCGGATCGGTGTCGTCGGCCGCAACGGCGACGGCAAGTCCACGCTGCTCTCACTCCTCGCGGGGCGCCTCGAGCCCGACGCCGGCCGCGTGACGCGCCGCCGCGGAGTCACCCTCGCGATGCTCGATCAGTCGGATCAGCTCGACCCTGCACTCACAGTCGGCAAGGCCATCGTCGGCGAGCTCGACGAGCACGTGTGGGCGGGGGACGCCAAGGTCCGCGACGTTCTTGCCGGCCTGGTTGCAGACATCCGCTGGGATGCGGTTGTCGGCGAACTCTCCGGTGGTCAGAAACGGCGGGTCGCGCTCGCGGCACTGCTCGTGGGCGACCACGACGTGATCCTGCTCGACGAGCCGACCAACCACCTCGACATCGAAGGCATCGCCTGGCTCGCCGGGCATCTCAAGACGCGGTGGGCCGGCAACAGTGGCGGCCTGATCGTCGTGACGCACGACCGGTGGTTTCTCGATGAGGTGTCGACGAACACCTGGGAGGTGCACGACCGCATCATCGAGCCGTTCGAGGGCGGCTATGCCGCATACATCCTGCAGCGTGTCGAGCGTGATCGCATGGCGGCCGCATCCGAGTCCAAGCGCCAGAATCTGATGCGCAAAGAGCTTGCGTGGTTGCGCCGGGGTGCGCCGGCCCGTTCGACCAAGCCCAAATTCCGCATGGATGCCGCATACGAACTCATCGAGAACGAGCCACCCCCACGCGACACGGTCTCGCTCTCCCAGATGGCGATGTCGCGGCTGGGCAAGGATGTGGTCGACCTGCTCGATGTCTCGGTCGAGTTCCCCGTCGTCGACCCGTCTCACGCCTCAGGTGCGAGCACGAAGACGGTGCTGCGCGACGTCGAGTGGCGCATCGCACCCGGCGAGCGTACCGGCATCCTCGGCGTCAACGGCGCAGGCAAGTCCACGCTGCTCAACCTGGTTGCGGGAACCCTGCAGCCGACGAGCGGACGGGTCAAGCGCGGCAAGACCGTGAAGGTCGCGACGCTCACACAGCAGCTCGTCGAGCTCGAGGGCATCCAGAACGAGCGCGTGAGCGCCGTCATCGCCGACAAGCGGACCACCTACCTGGCCGGCGGCAAGGAGATGACGCCTGGTCAGCTCCTCGAGCGGCTGGGCTTCACCAGCGCACAGCTCTCGACGCCCGTCAAGGATCTCTCCGGCGGTCAGAAGCGGCGCCTGCAGCTGCTGCTGATCCTGCTCGACGAACCGAACGTGCTCATCCTGGATGAGCCGACCAACGATCTCGACACCGACATGCTCGCCGCGATCGAAGACCTGCTCGACTCATGGCCAGGCACGCTCCTCGTCGTCTCGCACGACCGGTACCTGCTCGAGCGCGTGACCGACAACCAGTACGCCGTGATGGATGCCGCGTTCCGGCACCTGCCGGGTGGAGTGGAACAGTACCTGCAGCTCCGCGCGGCAGGGTCAGGCGGTGGCGGTTCGGCCGACGGGGCGAAGTCGGTACCGCCGCAGGGTGGACAGGGGGCGGGTGCGCACGCCACGGGTGCGTCCGCGAAGCCCGCGCTCGCGGGTGCGCAACTCCGCAACGCCGAGAAGGAGATCGCGGCGATCGACCGCAAGCTCGTCAAGCTGGCCGACCAGATTGCGCAGGTGCACGAACGCCTCGCGCAGCACGACCAGAGCGACTACGACGGCCTGGGCGCACTCACGGATGAGCTGCGTGCTCTCGAATCGCAGGTCGCCGAACTCGAGACGCGGTGGCTGGAGCTGTCCGAGCTGCTCGGCGGCTAGCCGAAGTGCCCGGTCCGGCGGGTTGTGTCCGTTCCGCCGGGCACTACCCGCCGGAACGGGCCCTACAGCAGCCGAGCAGCGGGCTCGGCCGCGCCGATGGCCTGATAGAACTCCTCGACGGCCTTGCGGTTGTACGCGACGTGGTCGAAGGCGCCCGTGGGAACCTCGCCACGAAGGAACGCGGCGAGACCCTCGGCCAGGCCATCGTCGGTCTGGGGGACGACCGACCCGAATCCGGCGGGCAGCGCATTCTTGGCCGAGGCGAACTCGACGGTGACGATCGGCAAGCCGAGCACGAGCGCCTCGAGGATGACCATGGGCTGACCTTCGTAGTCGCTTGAGAGCACGAAGCAGTCCGCTGCCGCCATGATGGCGTGCGGGTTGCGCTGTTGCCCGGTCA
>JAUZGC010000022.1 GCA_030840105.1 Microbacteriaceae bacterium | reverse complement strand
CCGACGTTGCCCCAGTTGTGGTCGTGGTATCCGACCCCGGTGGCCCGGTGGGTTTCGGTGCCGATGCTGTAGGTGGCCTCCACGCGACCCTCGGGCACGGATGGCAGCCAGGCGAACTCGAGCGAGCGATCCTGGCCGAACAGCATGTATCCGGTCTCCGGTCGCCACGCCGGAATCGTGCCGGTGAGCACGACGTTCACCTCAAGCTCATCCACGGCGGCGGTGATGCGATACGTGTTGAGGTCCCCGGTGAAGTGATTGACGCCGATGCGGACATCCGCGTGGTCCGTGGCCGCTGACCAGCTCTCCGGTGCGAAACTCATGAGTCGCTCGAACCTCCGACCGTCGGCGAGGTCGAGGTTGATCCGGATCTGGGGGTCGAGGGGCACGTCGGGCGTCGCCAGGTTCTTGTTCGCGAAGACGACGACGAGCTTGGATCCGTCGTCGAGGTGCGCGTCGAAGTACCACCATTCGTAGGTGCCGCTCCGGTTGTCGGTGCGGGCGCCGTCTTCCCAGGGTTCGATCTGGTCGGGCATGATCCCGAGGCGCTGATAGTCGACCGAGGTGTTCGCAGCGGTCGCAAGTCGGGCGTATGACACCGAGTGTCCCTCCGTCGTTTCCTGACAACTGTCAGATACTTTGGTATGAGGTTACTCATAATCTGACGGGCGTCAAGTTAATTTTTGATCGGGGGACATGGTGACGGAGACGAAACAGCGGAGGTCCGCGGGGCGCCCGGCGGCGGGCGCGACTGACCTGCCCTCGGAGGCGGAGATCCTCAGCCGGGGCCTGGCCGCGTTCGCGGAACTCGGGTACGAGGCGACCTCGGTCCGGGAGCTGTCGCGTCGGCTGGGTGTCAGTCACAACTTCATCAACGACCGGTTCGGGTCCAAGGAAGCGTTCTGGAAAGCGCTGATCGATCGGGCGGGGTCGCCGATCATGGAGCCGCTCCACGAGCTCCTGCTGACGACCTACGATGACGAACTCGATCGGTTCAGGGATGGCATCCGCGCCTTTCTCAGGCTGGCGTTGGCGAATGCGGACATGACGCGGATCATCAACCAGGAATCGGGCACCGGCGGACCTCGCCTGGACTACCTCTACCAGCGTCATGTCGAACCGATCGTGATCGCCCTCACGCCGGGCTTCGATCGCCTGGTAGCAGAAGGCCGGATTCGTGCTGTGCCGCTGCACGTCATGGTGTTCTCGGTCATCGCGATGACGGGCATCGCAAACCACCGGGGGATCTTGAGACTCATCGGGTCATACGAGGACATTCCATACAGTGTCCTCAGCCAGCAGCTCAGCGAGATAGTGCTCGACGGCCTGATCCTGGACCGATCAACCGGCTAGCAAGCTGGGCCGCTCGCGGTTTCGATACGCGTGGTGCTTCGCGCCGCGCTACTCAACCGGCACGGGGTCAGCGGGGGTGCCCGAAGTACATGAGCTCCCAGATGGCGTCGCTCGAGTGCTCTTCGACGAGGATGTCGCGCTCGAATCGTTGCACAGTGAACTCGCCCGTGAAGCGCAGGTACGCGCCGTCGAAGTGCATCGCCCTTGCGGCCACCCGCTTGATGCCCGTGATGGACTCGATCATGCGGGCGCGGGTGAGGTCCTCCCTGCGGGTGAAGGTGATTACGAAGCGCTCGTCGTCGTTCGTGTATGTATACCGCGTGACGCCCGCCACCGGCTTGCGGGTGAACGAATCGATGAACACGTCTTCGGTTTCGAACCGCACCTTGGTGGCGTCATCCGCAATGATCTGTCCGTTCTTCGCCAGCATCAGGATCGGGATGGCGGTGAATCCGTATCGCCGGTGCGCCGTGATGTAGGAGGCGATAACGGTGTACGGGCCGGCATTGCCGCGGGCCCAGTACCAGTCGTGGATGACCTTCATGAGGCCGACGTTGCCCCAGTTGTGGTCATGGAAACCGATGCCGGTGGCCGTGTGCGTCTCATCCCCGATGCGGTACGTCACCTCCGCGCGACCCTCTGGCACGGATGGCAGCCACGCGAATTCAAGCGAGCGACGCTGGCCGAACAGCATATGGCCAGTATCCGGACGCCAGGCGGGGACTGTTCCGGTGAGCACGACACTCACCTCGATCTCCTCAAGGACGGCGTTGATGCGATACGTCGTCAGATCGCCGGTGAAGCGATTCTCGCCGATGCGGACATCCGCGTGGTCGGTGGCGGCCGACCAACTGGTCCCCGGGAAACTCACGATCCGCTCGAACCTCCGCCCATCGGCGAGATCGAGATTCAGGCGGATCAGCGGGGCGAGCGGCTTGTCCGGCGTCGTCAGATCCTTGTTCATGAAGACGACGACGAGCTTCGACCCATCGTCGAGATGCGCGTCGAAGTACCACCATTCGTAGGTGCCACGACGGTTGTCCGTTCGGGCGCCGTCTTCCCATGGCTCGATGCGGTCCGGCGAGATGCCGAGACGTTGATAGTCGGCCGGTGTGCTCGCGGAGATCGCGAGTGAGGCGTTTGACACGGTTCAGAACTCGATCATCGTCGGAACTCGCCGACGAGTTCGCGGGCCACGACGGTCGCTCAACTCGCCGGTGAGTTCGCAGAATTCGACGGTCGCTAGACCTCGACGGCGAGTTCGTAGATTTCGGCGGTCGGATGCCCCGTCCGCTCGTGGATGCGCAACACCGCGTCCTTGTTTGGCCCGGTCGACAGGCAGAAAGCCTTGCCCGACTCCGGATCCAGCCAGGCGTGCTCGAAGTGCACTCCCTCTTCGGCCTCGATCGCGAGATCCGCGTCGTGTGCCTCTGCCAGCCCGTCTTTCGTGACTCCGACGAACCCATCGTGAACGTCCATGAAATGCGCCATTTTCGTTACCTCTGTTCCCGTTGTCTTGTGATCGTTATCGTGATGGCTCCAGCATGCGCGCACTCTCCGGCGCGGTCAATGGCGCGGCCAATGGCAGCGGTAATCGGCCGTGATCAGCGGGCAACAGAGCGAGCGGATGCACCGGAGTCTCTTTTGCGATCAGCCTCGGGCCCATAGGTTGGAATCCATGGAATATAGGCAGCTTGGAAAGTCAGGTCTTCGCGTCTCCACCGTCACCCTCGGAACCATGGGTTTCGGCGGCACCGGATGGGCCACGCCGGTCGGTCAGATCGATATCGAGGGCGCTCGCCGCCAGATCACCCTCGCGCGGGATGCGGGCGTGAACCTCATCGACACCGCGGACGTGTACTCCGCCGGCCTGTCGGAGGAGATCATCGGCCAGGCGCTCGGCAAGAACCGCGACGAAGTCCTGCTCGCGACGAAGGTGCGTGGCGCGATGGGGGAGGGGCCCAACGACGCCGGGCTCTCGCGGCACCACATCCTTCGCGCGGCCGAGGCGAGCCTCCGGCGCCTGCGCACCGACCACATCGACCTATACCAGGTGCATGAGTGGGACGGCCAGACGCCGCTCGATGAGACGCTCAGTGCCCTCGATTCGCTCGTGCAGTCGGGCAAGGTGCGCTACATCGGCGCATCCAACAACACGGCCTGGCAGCTCATGAAGGCACTCTGGACCTCCGACCGGAACGGCACATCGACGTACGTCAGCCAGCAGATTTATTACTCATTGCAGGCGCGCGAAGCCGAGAACGAGCTCGTGCCGATCTCGATCGACCAGGGACTCGGCATCCTCGTCTGGAGTCCGATCGCCGGTGGCCTGCTCTCGGGCAAGTACCGACGCGGTGTTGAGGCTCCCGCGGGCAGTCGCCACCTCACCGAGTGGTCCGAGCCGCCGGTTCACGATGAGGACAAGCTGTACAACACGATCGAGACGCTGATCGCAATCGGCAGTGAGCACGGAGTATCCGCCGCGCGGGTCGCGCTGGCGTACATCATCGGAAAGCCCGCCGTCACCTCGGTGATTGTCGGAGCCCGCACGGAGACGCAGCTCGCCGACAACCTCGAGGCCGCGAACCTCATCCTGAGTGCGGACGAGGTGAAGAAGCTCGACGACGTTAGCGCCCAGCACCTGCTCTACCCGTATTGGCACCAGCTCGGTGCATCCGATCGTTTGAGCCCCGCCGATCTCAGCCTGCTGGGGCGGCACATCCGCTGAGCAGTATGCACTGAGCGGCCGCAGTCGGCTGATATGCGCTGTGCGGTATGAGCTGCGCGGATGACGTTGTGGGGCATGCGCTCACATCGGGCGAGCCGCGCGCCACTCCTCGATCTCGGCGATGAGTGGCGCGCGACGGTCCGCGGGAAGGAACGACGCCGAGACCGCGTTTCGCGCCAATGTCGCCAGCTGATCGGCGCTCAGGTTGAAAGCATCCTGCACTGCTGTGTAGTTGTCGTCGACGTAGCCGCCGAAGTACGCGGGGTCATCCGAGTTGATCGTGACACACAGGCCTCGTTCGAGCATCTCGGGCAGGGGGTGGTCGGCGATCGTGTCGACGACCCGTAACCGCACGTTCGAGAGCGGGCAGACGGTCAGTGGGATGCCGTTCGACACGAGGTAGTCCACGAGCTTCGGATCTTCCAGGCTGCGGATGCCGTGATCGACCCGCGACACCCCCAGGAGTTCGAGGGCCTGCCAGACATACTCCGGCGGGCCCTCCTCGCCCGCGTGCGCGACGCACTGGAGTCCGGTGGCGCGTGCGAGGTCGAACACGTCGACGAAGTCGGCGGGCGGATGCCCCACCTCGGCGGAGTCCAGACCGACACCTACCAGAGGCGCATCCATCTCGATCAGCTCGGCGAGCACCGCGAGCGCCTCCTCAGCGGGCCTGTCCCGAAGGAAGGTGGCGATCAACGACGAGGAGATCCCGAATTCCGACTCGCTGTTCTTGAGCACCTCACTCACTCCGTTGATGCACGTGGCGAGTGGCACTCCACGCGACGTGTGCGCCTGGGGGTCCAGGAAGAGCTCGACGTGGCGAACGCCAGCGTCACGGGCTCGACGGAGATACGCGCGCGTGAGGTCGGCGAAGTCCTGTTCAGTGAGAACCACCGACAGGTTCGCGTAGTAGAGGTCGAGGAAGGATTGCAGGTCGGTGAATTCGTAACGGCGTCGAAGCTCGTCGAGGTCGTATGGCAGCTGGATCCCGTTGCGTGCGGCCAATTCGAAGATCAGCTCGGGTTCAAGGGTTCCTTCGAGATGGATGTGCAACTCGACTTTGGGCAGGGTTCTCATGTCTCGTCAATCTACCGGGCGGCCTACTCAACCAGCACTCGCCGGGGCGGAACAATCGAGTCTTCTCACGGAGATCGGAGGCCCCCTTAAGGGGGCCGCGTTAGCCTCGTCGGATGTCTCTCGCCGCTGTCAATTCCGCACGCCCATCGACGACATTCGGCTATCTGCCGGCACTGGACGGGCTGCGGGCGCTGGCGATCGGGGCGGTCCTGGCTCAGCACGCTGGCATCCCGAGGGTCAGCGGTTACCACGGCGTGACCCTGTTCTTCGTCATCAGCGGCTTCCTCATCACGAGTCTTCTCCTGCGAGAACGTGCGAGCACTGGGTCCATCGACCTCCGTCGGTTCTACCTGCGCAGGTTCGCGCGTCTCGGACCCGCGCTGGTGGTCGTCGTGCTCGTCACCTGGGGCTGGCTCGCATTGACAGCGGAGCCGGTTTCGTCGTACTGGGCCGGCATCGTCGGCAGCCTGACCTACACGACGGATCTCCTGCAGGCCGTGACCGGCAACGGCGGGGTGGGCCAGTACTTCCAGTGGTCATGGTCGCTCGGCGTCGAGGAGCTGTTCTACCTGATGTGGCCGGCAGCCCTGCTTGTGCTCGTGAAGGGACGCAGCATCCGTGCCGCGGTCACGCTCCTCATCGCCGGCATTGCCGGAGTCTGGGCGCTCCGGGTCGTGCTCGTCACCACCGGGACGACCCACGAACGCTACTTCTTTGCGCCGGACACCAACGCAGACGCGCTGCTGCTCGGTGCCCTTCTCGCCTTCGTGCTCTTCCGCTTCCCCAACCACAGGGTTCTACGGGGCGTTGGTCGTGTCGTAGGGCCGATCGGCCTGGTCGCGTTCGTCGCGCTCATCCTCCCGCATCTGTCGATTCTGCCTGCGCAGTTCGACCAGGGCGCCTTCGGCGAGGCCGCGCTGGCGTCGGCGGCTCTCGTGTTGTGGATGGCGACATCGCCGAGCGGATGGGTGGCACGGCTGTTCTCGTGGAAGCCGGCCGTCCTCGTCGGAAAGCTCTCCTACGGCCTCTACCTCTGGAACCTGCTCACGATCTTCTCGTTCACCTCGATTGTGGGGTGGAACCCGACGCATTCCCCGTGGGGTGTCGTCTGGGCGGCCGTGCTGTTCTCGTTCGCGTACGCATCCTGGCGCTTCGTCGAGACTCCGTTGCGAAAGCGATGGGCGCCGCCCGCGCCGCCTGCTCCGATCGTGGAGCCGGAGCGCGCGCGTGCGAGCAATGCGTTGAGTTTGACGGGCGCGACGTGAGGATACCGTTAGGTGCCTCGGTCGCGGTCACTGCTTCCGCATCTCCCCGCGCCAATCTAAGCTTGGCCGGTGAGCATGGCCACGAGGACGGATACGCAGTCACCCGCGCTGCACGTTGCCGACATCCATGATCTGATCCGCGTGCAGGGCGCGCGCGTGAACAATCTCAAGGACCTCAGCGTCGAGATCCCGAAGCGGCGGCTGACGGTGTTCACCGGTGTCTCCGGCTCGGGCAAGAGTTCGCTGGTGTTCGGCACGATTGCTGCGGAGTCGCAGCGGATGATCAACGAGACCTACAGTGCGTTCCTGCAAGGCTTCATGCCGTCGCTCGCCCGGCCGGACGTCGACG
>JAUZGC010000294.1 GCA_030840105.1 Microbacteriaceae bacterium | reverse complement strand
AACCTCGTTCTTGCCTCCCGAAGACCGTGGCAGCGAAGCCTGGAATTGGTTCCAGCAGCGCCTCTACTATCAATATGGCGACTTCGCCGACCCCGCCACTTATGCCAGCCTCAGTACACGGCTCAATCAGATTGATCAGCAGCACAACACCGAGGCCAACTACCTCTTCTACCTCGCTGTCGCACCCGGATTTTTTGCTTCCATCACGCAGCAATTGGGCGCCAGTGGACTGTCAAATCAGGAGAATGGCCGCTGGCGGCGGGTCATTATTGAGAAGCCCTTTGGCCACGATTACGAATCCGCTCACGCTCTGAACCGTGAGATCAAAGCAGTGCTCGCTGAAGACCAGATCTACCGCATTGATCATTACCTCGGCAAAGAGACCGTTCAGAACATCATGGTCTTTCGCTTCGACAACGCCATCTTCGAGCCTATCTGGAACCGCCGCTACATCGATCATGTGCAAATCACCAATGCTGAAACCGTCGGCGTCGAACAGCGTGGCGGATATTTCGACACTGCCGGCACTTTGCGCGACATGGTCCCCAATCACGTGATGCAACTCCTCAGTCTGATCGCAATGGAACCGCCGGTGTCCTTCCAAGCCGACGCGGTCCGCAGCGAGCAGGCCAAGGTCTTGCATGCCATGCAGCCGCTTCTGTCGGAAGATATTCTCCGCAACAGCGTGCGTGGGCAATACGGCGAAGGCTCCATTGGCGGCGAGCAGGTTCCCGGGTACCGCACAGAAGCAGGGGTCTCCCCGGAATCAAAAACTGAGACGTTCGTTGCCCTCAAACTCAACATCGACAACTGGCGTTGGGTAGGCGTTCCCTTTTATTTGCGGACGGGCAAACGTCTCGCCAAGCGTCACACCGAGATCACGATTCAATTCAAGCAGACGCCTTTCGTGCTATTCCGCAACGCGCCAGTCCACAAGCATTCCAATCAACTCGTGATTCAGATTCAGCCGGTGGAAGGCATCTCCCTCAGCTTCGGCGCGAAGATTCCTGGTCCCATTCTTCACGTGGGATCGGTCGAGATGAGCTTTGAATATTCCAAGTACTTCGGCGCGGACGCCTACACTGGCTACGAAGTTTTGCTTTACGATTGCATGATTGGCGACGCCACACTCTTCCAACGCGCTGACATGGTTGAAGCGGGCTGGAACGTGGTCGATCCCGTGCTCGACGTCTGGAAGGCGCTTCCGCCGCGCCGCTTCCCCAACTATGCTTCCGGCACTTGGGGCCCGAAGGACGCTGACGAACTGATGCAACGCGACGGCCGGGAGTGGAGGACAATCGAATGATTCTCGCAGGCGATATCGGCGCAACCCGCACCCGCCTCGCTGCCTTTGAAACCGAAGGCAACAAGCTGAAGATTGTGGTGGAAAAAACTTACAAGAGCCTCGAACACCAAGGCCTGCAGGAAATCATCAGCGAGTTCGTCAAGACCGAAGGCATTCCAGTTCACAGCGCCTGCTTCGGTGTCGCCGGCCCGGTCCGTGCGGGCAAAAGCAAAATTTCCAATCTTCCATGGACTATCGATTCGCGCGAGCTGGCAGCACAGCTCCGGCTAAACTCCGTCGGTCTCATCAACGACCTCGAAGCCTACGCCTATGGAATAGACGCTCTAGAATCCAAAGACTTCGTCACGCTAAGCGAAGGTGTCGAGGACGCCGAAGGAAACCGCGCTGTCATCTCCGCCCGCACCGGCCTGGGAATCGCCGGGCTTTACTGGGACGGATTCCGTCATCATCCTTTTCCCTGCGAGGGTGGGCATGCCGACTTTGCTCCGAAGAGCGAACTGGAATCTGAACTCGCCGCATATCTCCGCAAGAAGTACGGCCATGTGAGCTGCGAAAGAATCCTCTCCGGCCCAGGAATCAAGAACATTTACGACTTCCTCCGCGATGCCCAGAAAGTCGAGGAACCGCCCTGGCTGGAGAAGCAAATGGCCGAAGCCAAGGATCCGCCCGCCGTCATCTCCCAACTAGCTAGTGAAGGCAAAGCAACCATTTGCGACCAAACCTTAAAGATGTTCGTGAGTGTTTATGGCTCGGAGACGGGAAACTGTGCCTTGAATTTCATGGCCACCGGAGGAATCTTCATCGGCGGCAGCATCGCAGCCAAAAACCTCTCCCGCATGCAGGACCCGGTGTTCATGAAGTCATTTCTCGACAAAGGCCGTATGAAAACGCTTCTCGTCGACATGCCCGTAAAAATTGTTCTGAACGACGACTCCGGAATCATCGGCGCCGCACGTTACACCCTGATCCAAAAAGCCTTTCGCGCCCCAACCCGCGCCTCGGCTTAATCGAAAAGATGTCATTCCGAACTCGCCCACGAGGCGAGAGAGGGATCTTACGTCAGATCGCGCGTCCGATGTCGTCGTCAGGATCCACCTCACCGTGTGCAGCCGCACGCGAGGGTGAAAACTTAATGGCAGTTCCCGCTCCCCGAATCCGTAAACGTCTTCCCTTCCTGAGGAACAAACTTCCAATCGTAGCTCGTCGGATGCAGGGTAAGCTTCAGCACTCCGAACGTGTCCGCGTTCCGAATTTCGCTGTTAGCCCGCGTAGCCGC
>JAUZGC010000204.1 GCA_030840105.1 Microbacteriaceae bacterium | reverse complement strand
AACCGTCGAGTTGCCCGTGCCAAGGACCTTGTCGAGCATGTTCTGCAGACTCGACTTGACGGAGGACTCGTAGGCTGCCTCCTGGCCGCTCGAGCTCCCTGTCGCTCCCCCGCCGACGGTCGACAAGACGTTTCCGGCCGCGTCGATCACGGAAACATCCGTCGCTTTCATGCCAACGATCGACGCGGAAACCAGATGAACAATCGCCTGCACCTGGTCGCCGCTCAACGTCGTGCCGGCATTCTCTGCGATGAACACGCTCGCTGTCGGATCCTGCGTCGCGTCGGTGAAAACGGTGGCCGTCGGGATCGCGAGCTTGACCGAGGCGGTCTTCACGCCATCCATAGCGTCGACGGTGTTGGCGAGCTCGCCCTCCATCGCACGCTTGTACGTGGCATCCTGCTGAAATTCGGAGGTGGTGACACCCATCGTGTCGAGCAACGAATACCCTTGGTTCGCGCTCGATGGGAGGTTGTTCGCGGCCGCTTTCAAGCGCTCGGTGTAGACGTCGGCTTGCGGCACAAGGATGGTTCCTCCACCGTCAGTCAGCTGAAACGAGACATTATCGGTGTGCAGCTGAGTCGTGATCGCCTCAGCATCCGAGGCTGATACGCCGGTATACAGCGGTACGTACTGCGGTTGACCGAGCCACAGCGAGAGCCCGGTGACTCCAAGGACCAGAACGAGGATCCCAAGAATCGACATCGTCTTCTGAGCGAAACTGAAGCCGCCGATCGTGGTGCTGATGCGGATCAGGGCAGCCCTGAGTCTGGGGGGCACTAAGCCCCCATCTTCATGATCTCGTTGAACGAGTCAACGGCCTGGTTGCGCAAGACGGAAACCAGCTGGACGGTGGTTTCCACGCGCGCGGCAGCGATCGTTGCAGACTGGATGTCGTTCAGATTGCCCGTGGCCGCCTGCACGTTCAGCGAGTCAGATGTGCTTTGCAGCTGCTGAAGGTTGTCAACGGCGCCGGAAAGCTGCGTGGCAAAACCACTGGCCCCGGAGGACGGTGTGGTGGACGCGGTCGGGGTGCTCGGGATGCTCGGTGCGATTGGCGTGATTGCGGGGATCGCCGGAATGGACATTACTTTCCTCCGATTTGAAGCGCGGCTGTATACAAGTCCTTTGCGCTGGTGACGGCATCCGCGTTCGCCTGGTACGCGCGCTGCGCCATGATCATGTCGGTCATCTGAGTGGACATGTCGATGGTGGTTTGCTTGACATACCCCTGTGCGTCCGCCTGCGGGTCTGCAGGGTTGTAGACCAGCTGACCGGCGGAGGATCCAAGTGACGCGCCGGTCGTTACACCGTTCGTGCCCGGGTTTGCCGTTGCTTCGACGAACCGCTCCTGAAAGGCGGGGCTGTTCGATGAGGTGGTGTCGTTGATATTGGCGAGGTTGTCGCTGATGGCGTTCAGCCAGGTCTGGTTGAGATTCATGCCGGTGGCCGAAACGCCGATTGCGTCGAGGCTCATTGTCAGTTCACCACCGCTGCGGCTCGGACTTCGGAGAACTGCTGGGAGGCGGCCTGCGATGCAAGTTGGAACTTCAACCCGTTCGTCGTCTCCTTGAGCGTCTCTTCGGACAGCGATACGTTGTTGCCGTTGAGCTGAGTCGGGTCGAGACTTGCGGTCGGCGCGAATGCGGCATCAGTGAGTGTGCCATCCCCCTCGGCGACGGACTGTGCCAGCGCAGCAGAGAAATCAACTTCCTGGGCCGTGTAGTTGGGTGTGTTGATATTCGCGATGTTGTTGGAGATCGCGGTCTGCGTTGCTGAGAAGCCATTCAACGCCGACGTCATGGCGTTCAAGGTCACGGAATCAAGCAAAACAAATCACCTCGCAGGGAGAAAGTCAGGCCGATCCGTGGCGTGGGATTGAGCGATCCATGCTCGTAAGGACCAATCGGCTGAACCGTGCGATCCGTAAGTGTTCGTGAGCGCTAACTCACTCGATCCACGTAGACCGGGATGTCACCGTGGAAGGGTTGGGGTACCTGCCTCATGACGCGCAGGCGAGCGGAAACGTCATCCTTGCGCGCACGGACATTCGCGATCGCAATTCGCTGCGCGTGCACGAGCGATGCGGCCCGCGGAATCAACTCGACCGGGATCGGCCCCAATCCGGCCGGCGGATTCCAGACCTCGCCTGCTTGATCGGGCTCAAGCGCATCCCTGGATCGGCGCCACAACTGGTTGAGGACGTCCCGCCACGCGTCGACATCACCAGACTCAGGCAATCGCGACCACCTCCGCCGTCTCAGACAACGTGGTCGTTTCCCACTCCGGGGTCGACGAAAGCGAATCGGCCGCCTGGTGCCACGCCTGTCGAAGCGGCTCGAGCAACAGTGCGCATTCGTCGACGAGTTGGACGTCGCGATAGATGGATGCCCGAACCAGTGCGTTGCTGACGTAGATGTAGAGACCGAGCAGGCCATCGGCACCGTCCCACCGGTCGCGCCGCAGCGATCCAGCGAGCGCTGCGACGATGTCACCCGCATGCTTGATCCGGTAGGTGGCAGTGGCCGCGTCCTCGATCTCGAGCGCATCCTTCGCGCAGTTCAGGTCGAGCAGCAAACGGTCGTACAGCATCGTCAGCAGTCGCGAGGGCGACGCCGACAGGATGGCGCTGTCTTTATACGCCTGGTAGGGAGAAGACATCGTGAAACCTCATCCTTTACTGAGAAGCTCGGCGCAGGTGCGCGACCAAGCGTTAGCCGCCGGTCGAGCTCTGCGGATTCATCGCGTTGATCTGCTCGGTCAGATACGACTGCTCCGACTGAAGTTGGCTGAGCGTGTTGACGAGGCTCGCATACTGTGTCTGCAGCTGGGTCTTCTCGTTCGCCAGCACCTTCGTCCAGTTCGTGTCCGACGCCTGGTCGGTTTTGATCTGGCTCTGTTGTGACTGGATCGAGGTGGTGAGCGTCCCCGTCACCGGGTCGGACGCGGTCGAAGCGACGGTCGAAACGCGTGCTGCGATTTGTTGTACCGCCGCAATCGTCCCCGTCGGGTCTGCCGAGAGCGCCGCCTCGAACGTGGTTTGGTCGAAGGCGATCGTTCCATCGGATTGGATGCTGATGCCGTAGGTGGATGGCGAGATGTTGCCCCCGGCGCCGACCGGGTTCACCACCGCGGTGGTCAATTGCTGGGCGAGGTCTCGGACCGTGGAACTGCCGGTGAACGGCCCCGCCGTTATCGATGTCGAACCATCACTGTTCGTGGTCGTCGTACCCGCGGTTTGTTGAGCGATGTACGAGAGGATCGTGTTCACGGCACTGACGACCGTACTCGCGGCGGATTCGATGTGCGTCGAGTCGATCGATGACGTGAGCGTCACCGGGCTCGTCGTCGGCGCCGTCACCGTGACGGAGACCCCTTGCTCGAGGTTGCTGAAGGTATTGCTCGATGAGGTGACGACCTGTGCGGCCGCGGTACCTGGCCACAGGGTGACCTGAGCATCCTGTGCGGATTGGACCGTCGCTGCGCCGGGCTGGGCGAGGATGTCGGTTGCAGTACCGGCCGACTGCTGCGCGCTGGTACCGGCAAAGAGTTGAAAGGCACCGTCGGCGCCGGGCTGGCTTGAGGTCAACTGCAAGCGGTATTGGGGGTTGCCGGACGCATCGGTTCCGACCGCGACCTCGGAGGCCGTGACGCCGGCGCCCGCCGTGTTAATGGCCGAAACGACATCGGAGATGCTCGCAGAAGCCGCCTGCACCTGAGTGGCGGTACCGTTAGCGCTGACGATCGTGATCGCGCCCGACGAGTCTGGCCAGGTCGTGAGCGCGCCCGAGACGGAAACCTGTTGTTGCGCGACCTGGTCGACCTGAAGGCTGAACGAGGTCGCACTGGCCGAGGTATCGGCGGTCGCCGTGACCGATGAATTGCTACTGGCCACCGTCAAAAGGTTGAGGCCGTTCGCCTTGGCGTCCAGGCTCGCATTGCTTTGAAGTGCTTGCAGCGACTGGTTGAGATTCTGGTAATCGGTGAGGGTGGTCTGCGCAGTCGTGATCCTGGCTTCGAGCTGGACCTGGGGAACCGCCGCGGCCGCCATCAACGCATTGATGATGCTGGTCGTATCCAGGTTGTTCACGAGGTTTCCGGCAGTGACCGACCCGTCTGCGCCGACGGAGATGGTTGGCGTGGAAATGCTACCGACTGAGCTCATCACAAACCTCCGATGCGTTCTCTCATTCAAAAGTGTGGTCGGCGGTGCCGATGCGATGCACCGTCACCGCCGACCAGATTGGGCTACTGCCTACTGCAGGAGCTTGAGGACGAGCTGCGACTGCTGGTTAGCCTGCGAGAGCATCGCGGTGCCCGCCTGCACGAGAACGTTGTTCTTCGTGAAGTTCGCCATTTCGGTGGCCATGTTGGTGTCCGAGATCTGCGAGTTCGCGGCGGTCAGGTTCTCCGAGTTCACCGAGAGGGTCTGAGCCTGGGCCTGCAGAACGTTCTGGACGGCTCCAATGTTCGCCTGCGCGGTCGACACGGTCTGGATCTGGGTGTCGAGGGAGTTGATCGAGGCCTGTGCGTTCGCTGCTGAGGAGAACGTCAGCGCCGCGACAGCGGTCCCGATCGCGACCACGTTGGCAGAGGTGAGGTTAGCGCTCACCTGGTCGTTCGCAGTGCCGTTGGCCCCGACCTGCAAGGTCAGGTTCGCAGTGCCGTCAAGCAGGGAAACGCCGTTGAAGTTCGTGGCGTTTCCGATCTGCGTGAGCTGACCCGCGAGCGCGGTGACCTCGGTTTGGATATCGGCACGCGAGTTGGCGTTTTGCGTATCGTTACCCGCCTGGACGGCGAGGTTGCGGATGTTCTGCAGAATCGAGCTCACCTGGGTGAGCGCCCCGCTGGCCGTCTGAATGAGGCTGATGCCGTCAGCCACGTTCGCGCTGGCCTGGTTGAGGCCGCCGATCTGGGACTGCAGTCCCTGCGAGATTGCCAGGCCGGCAGGGTCGTCCGCGGCGGTGTTGATCCGCGAGCCGGTCGCCAGCTTCTGCATGCTGCTCTGCAGCGCAGCCTGGTTCTGGCTCAACGCGTTCGTGACCTGCAGCGCGCCGAGGTTGGTGTTGATGGTCATTGCCATGAGGTTTCCTCCATGAGATGTGTGCAACTAACCGGTCCATCCGTGGCCCGGCATCAAGACGTATCGGCACTCCGATCGATGAGGTAAGCACCCATCGGAAAAAACTTCGAGTCGATCCGCACCCTTACCTATGTTCGGGGAATGCCGATGAGTGTCAGTGCGGCGGGCAATTCGCTTCCGCCACCACCAACGCAAGATCGAGCGAGAGGGTCCAACCGAACCGATGGGTGCCAATGACCTCTCCACCGCACTGTGGCGTCAGCGCGAACTGCTCGAATTGCTGCTGTTCAAGTTCGAGGAACAGCAACTGTTGCTTGCCGCCGGACGAACGCGCTGGCTCCAGTTCTCAACCCGCGAAGTCGAGGCCATCGCACGCCGGCTCAAGACGGCCGGTCTCTCCCTGATGGTGTCGAACGCGGACGTCGCCCGCGAACTCGGATTGCCGGATGATGCACGTTTGCGCGACGTTGCATCCGCCGCACCCGGGGCGTGGAAGGAGATCTTCGGGTCCCACCTGGTGGCCCTGCTCGCGCTGACCAACGACATTCGTGCCATCCGCAACGGTAACGAGAAGCTCCTGCGTTACGCGCTGCGGTCGACCCAGGAGACCCTCAATCTCGTCGACGACTCGCCGTCGACCTACGCATCGGACGGGACCACGAAGCACGTGCTGCGGCGGGCCGGCCTTGTCGACGCCAGCCTGTAACCGGACCAGGCCTGTAGCCAGACTCTGAAGGGATACCATGACAAGCTCACTCGGAGCACTGCAGACTGCATACTCCGGCCTTGCCGCCGCGCAGGCCGGGATCGACGTCACCGGTCAGAACATCGCCAACAGCACAACGACCGGCTACATCCGCGAGCAGGTCAACGAGCAGGCTATCGGTGCGCCTTCGCACATCGGGCTCGCGGCCGGGTCCGAAGGCGCCGGACAAGGCGTGCAGGTCACCAGTATCCAGGCTCTCGGGTCAAGCCTCCTCGATGCCCAGGTGCGAACCACCAATGCATCCGCGGGTTACAGCGGCGTTCGGTCTACCGCGTTGACACAGATCGAGACGACACTCGGCGAACCGAGTACCGACGCGATCTCCGGTCAGTTGTCCTCATTCTGGTCGGCATGGCAGGACGTCTCGAATCAGCCGGGCGACCCCGCCCCCGTCAGCACGTTGCTCGGTCAGGCTGCCACGTTGGTCACACAGATTTCCAGCGCGTATCAGTCGATTCAGGGCCAGTACTCGCAGACGAGTAGCGATCTGGCCTCGAAGGTCGCGCAGCTGAACAGCGACGCATCGCAGGTGGCCCAGCTGAACACTCAAATCAGGACAACGATCGCCGGTGGTGGGGACGCCAACGAACTCATCGACCAACGAAACAACGTCGCGTCCGACATCGCCACGCTCGCCGGCGGAACCGTTACCCAGAACAACGACAACACGATCAACATCAACATCGGGGGGTCCAACCTGGTGCAGGGCACGACGGCCCGCTCCATCCAGGTCAGTGGAACAAGCGATCTCCAGAACGCCGCAAGCTCCCCGCCAGGAGTCGTCTGGTCGGACGGCGCCGCGACCCCGGTAGCTTTCGGCACAGGCGAGATCGCGGGAGACCTGTCGTTGCTCGCCCCCGCAAATGCGTCCGGAAACGGAGGTGCTCTGGCCGAGACTGCGGCTCAACTGAACACGTTGGCATCCAGCCTTGCCTCGCAGGTCAATGCGGTCAGCGAATCCGGCGTGACGTCGAGTGGTGCGACGGGTCAGGACTTCTTCGCGCTCCAGGCCGGGGTCCCGGCTGCGCTCGGACTCAGCGTTGTCCCCACCAGCGTCAGCGGCGTCGCGGTCGCGGCACCGGGCGCGGGCGCGGCGGACGGATCGATCGCCGACCAGATCAGCCAGATCGGCGCGTCGGCCGGTTCGCCCGATTCCGGCTGGGCATCCTTCGTCGTCTCGCTTGGCACCCAATCGCAGAGCGCGGCCCAGCAGGCGACTCTCGATACGTCATCCCAGGCAGCGGCGAGCACGGCCCAGGCCTCGCAGGAATCGGTCAGCCTGGATCAGGAGAGCATGAATCTCATTGCCTACCAGCACGCGTACGAAGGCGCTGCCCGCGTGATGACGACCCTGGATAGCATGCTCGACCAGCTGATCAATCACACCGGAATCGTTGGGTTGGCCTAACCGATGTCGTTCCGAGTCACCAACGAAACCCAGCTCGCCGCTGCCCAGCGCAACCTGCAGGCCAGCCAGCAGAAGCTCTACCAACTCGACACCCAGGCATCCACCGGTCTCAAGATCACGGTGCCATCTGATGACCCGACCGGCACGTCGAATCTTTTGCAGGTGCAGCAGCAGCTGGCGCAGAACACCCAGTATCAACGCAACGCCCAGGATGGTGGCGGATGGCTGACCACGACGAGCACGACGCTGTCGTCGGTGAACACCGCGCTGACCCAGCTTCGTGACCTGACCCTCCAGGCGGCGAACACGGGCGCGAGTTCGCCGTCGTCGCAATCCGCAATCTCAGACCAGATGACGGCCATCAAGCAAAGCCTGCTCTCCCTGGCCAACACGCAATACCTGGGGCGGAACATCTTCGCAGGAACCTCCGCGGCGTCGTCCGCGTACAACGCGGACTACTCGTTCAACGGAACGGCCGGCGCGACCGTACAGCGTCGTGTCGGACCTGACACGACGGTTCGGGTCGATACCAACGGATCGACGGTCTTCGGCAGCGGATCCAGTTCCGTCTTCGCACTGATCGACACCATCACCGGCGACATTGCGAGCGGAACCAATGTCGGGTCCCAGCTTGGCGCGATCGATACGTTCATGAGCAGCGTTCAGGGTGCCGAAGCGACGGCCGGCGCGGCACAAGACCAACTGCAAACCGCGTCAAGCACTCTGACCGCGTCAGCGACATCCCTGCAGTCGTCGCAGTCGAACCTCCGAAACGTCGACACCAGCCAGGTGATCCTCGAGATGCAGACCCAACAGGTTGCTTACCAGACCGCCCTCGCTGTGACCGCCCAAAGCCTCCAATCGACACTGATGGACTACTTGAAATGACAGCTCGCATCACCCTCACTTCGCCGCTCTCGGGGCTCGCGCCTCTTCTCGAGTACGACCTTTCTCCGTTGGACGGATCGGTCGGCGTCTACGCGCTCCGTTCAACGGAACGACCAGAGATCCGCCTGTACGTCGTCGATGCCGGGATCTACATGCCAGACTTCCGGCCGGACTTTGGGGAGGCGGCATCGGCCACGACGATCACTTTGCTCGTTGTGACCCCCCGTCCGAACGGCTCGACCGTCAACCTGCTTGCACCGATCCTGATCGATACTGCGACGAGGACGGGCGCGCAGATCATCCTTTCCGACGACATCCAACGCGTGCGCACACCGCTCACACTGGTCGGCTAGCCGTACCCATCAGGTTCGCGGCTTTCGGGCTGGCCGCTCCTGCACATGGTCCTTGTTGGCGTGACTTGTCCCAGGACTCGTGCGTTCCCGGCAGAAGTATGTTCGATCCTGCCAGACTCGTTTCATGGCCGCAGTCGTAGACGCGTTCACCGCATCGCTTGATGCGGTGCGGTCTGCTGC
>JAUZGC010000293.1 GCA_030840105.1 Microbacteriaceae bacterium | reverse complement strand
TTCCACTCCCGGTAGGCCGCGCGTCATGCCGACCGAAGCGCGCGCATAGCCAAGCAAGAATTTTGCCACCCGCTGCAGCACGTGCGCGAACGCCAAATCTGCAATCGTATCGATAGAGCGCCGCCGCGCCTGCGAGGCTTCGGAAAGAAACCCCAGTGCGAGTTCGGCGTCGTTGCGGCAGGCGTGCAGGACCGCTTCGCTCGGAATCGTCATGATCGTCGCATCGGTAAGCGCCTCGGTGCGCGTCGTCGCGCCGCCCTGATCGAAGGTGCCACTGTCATTGAGCGTGTCGTGCGTCAGCCGCTCGCCGAGCGTATGCGTTTTGCCGTCGGGCGAGAGCAGTGTGAGGATCACTTTACCGGATTTCACGATCCCTAAGTACGGCCAGGCTTCGCCTTCGTCGAAAATCGTATCGCCCGCACGATAGGTCCGTTCGGTCATTTGCTGAGCAAGGTCGCGCAGCGTCGCAGCTTTGGCCGTGGCAAAAGGCGCGACGTGCTGCAGGAGCGCCTCAGGCGCAGCGTTTTCGTCAATGCGCTCGACGCGAATGGTCCAGCGGTTCGAACCCAAGTTGCGGGCGTCCCACGAGAATTTTCCGGGACGAAGCTGCGAGAGCTCGTTGCGGAGCGCGCGCGGATCGGTTTCCTCGTTTATTTCGAGGATCGCGTTCAGCGAAAGCTTGTCGAACGCATCGAGGATCTGCTCGGTGCGATTGGCGGGCTGCAAGGATCGGGCGTCGATGGTCATCGAGGCGGGCCTGTTCATGGGCATCGGGCCTCTGATTTGGGGGTTTTGCGGCGGGCGCCTGCAAGGGCGCCGCTCGTCCACCGTTGTAGGCACGTAAGGTGACTGAAAACGATGTCGTGATCCTTGCCGGTGCTCGCACGCCGTTTGGAAACTTCGGCGGCGCGCTGGCCGATCGCACTGCCACCGATCTTGCAGTCGCCGCCGCGGAAGCCGCGATCGCGCGGAGCGGAGTTGCCAAAGACGTCATCGACGACGTCGTATTCGGCAACGTCATGCAGACCAGCGCGGATGCGATCTATCTGGCGCGTCATGCGGCGCTGCGCGCCGGAATTCCGATCGGCACGCCGGCGTTGACGCTGAACCGGTTGTGCGGCAGCGGGTTACAAGCGATCCTGACGGCCGCGCAATCGTTGCGGCTGGGGCAGAGCACATATGCGCTCGCCGGGGGCACCGAATCGATGAGTCAGGCGCCGCACGTCGTGCGCGGCGCGCGCAAAGGGTTTCCGCTTGGCGCGGGCGTCAAATTCGAAGACACGCTTTGGGAGGCTCTTACGGACTCCTACAATGGTTTGCCGATGGCGATTACGGCCGAGAATCTCGCGCAGCGTTACGGCATCGCGCGGGAGGCGTGCGATGAGTTCGCGCTGCGGTCGCAACATAACGCACTGCAAGCGCAGAGCGACGGGTATTTTGCCGAAGAGATCGCGCCGGTAGAAGTCAAGGACGCCAAAGGTCAACCCGCGATCGTCGACCGGGACGAGGGGCCGCGCGCGGGACTGACCATTGAGAAACTCGCCAAGCTGCCGCCGCGTTTTCGCAAAGACGGCGTGGTGACGCCCGGTAATGCGAGCGGCATAACCGATGGCGCCGCAGCTGTTGTATTGACGACCGTCAAGCAAGCCAAAGCCGACGGTCTGTCTTGGATCGGCCGCCTCGCGGGTTATAGCGTCGTCGGCGTAGACCCGGACATCATGGGCATCGGACCGGCTCTGGCGATACCAAAAGCTTTGCAGGCAGCAAACATACAACGTGACGATGTGGGCGTCATCGAAATCAACGAAGCGTTCGCGCCACAAGTCCTTGCCTGTCTGGCGGAAATGCAATACGCGCCCGCGTTTTCCGAAAGCCGGCTCAATCCGCACGGGGGCGCGATCGCGCTGGGCCATCCGCTGGGAGCTTCGGGTGCGCGTCTCGCGCTGACCGCGCTGCATCACTTGCGCATGAACGGCGGCGGGTACGCAATTGCCTCGGCGTGCATCGGCGGCGGCCAAGGGATTGCCGCGGTTTTTCAAGCGGAGTGACGAGCTTGCGCCGATTTTTGACCCTGCGTGTCTTATTCGACGCGATCGCTATCGCGCTCGTGCTGTTTGTCGTCTACCGGCTAGTGGTTGCGCCGCGCGCATTATCCGAGCGCGACGCCTATCCCGCCCCGGCGGCGCGGTACGAGGCGCTTTCCGGCGCGCCGTTTGAATTGGCAAAGCAACACGGAAAGGTTGTGTTCCTCGAGTTCTACGCTTCGTGGTGCACGCCATGCAAGGTTTCGCTGCCGCTGGTCGAGTCGTTTGCGCGATCGCACCCGGACGTGCGCGTTGTGCCGGTTGACGTAGGCGAGCCGCGCGAAGTGGCCGCGGCTTTTGCGCGCGCGCAAGGACTGGCGAACGTGGTGATCGATCCGCGCGCGCTCTCCCGCGGTTTCTTTCAGTTGGACGGCTTCCCAACTATGGTTGTCATCGATCCGCGCGGCCGAATCCGCGCCACGTGGCAGGGCCTCAATCCGGCAGTTCAGCTGAATATGGCGCACGCCGCGAAGACGCTGGCGCTGCTCTAATACCGGAGATCGGCCGACGGCCAGTTCCCGTCGATCTCGGCCATCAGCGTTTGTCCTGGAGCTACCGTGAAGGCGGGCAACTTGTAGTGCAGCACGTTGTCGAAGGGTTTTGCATAAATGGGGCCGA
>JAUZGC010000053.1 GCA_030840105.1 Microbacteriaceae bacterium | reverse complement strand
CCGGCGGCGCGCAGGGCCTCGGCTGATTCCTCCGGAGAGACGTACGAAACGGTCGGGAACTGGCCGATCGGAACGACGGAGTGCAGGACCGTGTTTTCATAGACGTGCACGAGGTTGAACGCCTGTGCGCCGTCACGCGCGCGTGTTCCGCCGACCGGCACGTTGAGATCCTGCGTGTAGCACGTTGCTGATGCGACGGATACCGGGATACCCGCGAAAGTCGCGTTCGTCGAGTAGTGCAGGTGTCCCGCGATGATGCTGCGGACATCCGTGCCATCGAGCACCTCCGCGAGAGCCGGCTGATCGCGCAGCTCCACGACGACAGCCAGGTCGAGCACGCTCGGCACCGGCGGGTGGTGCATGGCGAGAATCGTTCCGTGCGGCGCAGGGATGGAGAGCTCCTCCGCGAGCCAGTCGAGCTGGTCGCTGGTGATCTCGCCGTGATGGGCACCTGGCACGCTCGAGTCCAGCGCGATCACACGCAGGCCGTTCACGTCGTACACCCGGTCGATCGACGCCATGGATGGTTCCTGGTCGAGGAGGCCCACCCGGAAGGCTGCCCGGTTGTCGTGATTGCCCATGACCCAGATGAGTTGCGCGCCGATGCGCTCGGCCGCCGGTTCGACGATGGCGCGGAGCCGGGCATACGCGGCGGGGTCGCCCCGGTCGGCCAGGTCGCCCGTGAAGATGATGGCCTCTGGCCTCGCACCTGCGGCGTCGAACTCGGCGAAGAGGCGTCTCAGCTGGCCTTCGGCGTCGACGGTCCCATAGAGGAGGCCGTCGCCCCCGAGGAAGTGGGTATCGCTTAGGTGGATGACAAAGTGATCAGGGCGCGGATACTCCGCCACCCGTGGCTCCGCCGCCATGGTGCTCATGTACACCATCTCAGCACCACGACGTGTCCGAAACCTGAACAACAGTCGGCGCGTTGGCAAACCGGACTATTCGTCTTCCCCGTCATCCAGCGGAACTGAGCGGTCGTCGTCCATGAAAAAACTCTCAGGTTCGAGGTAGATGGGGAGGTCATCTGCGTCGAACGGATTGAGCTCAGGTTCGTAATCGCCGTCCTGGCTCTCCTTGAACTCGTCGAACGGATCCGGGTCACGCCCGCTGCGATCGCTCATAGTTCGAGGGTACGCCGACGCACCCGTCTTGATTACACCCGTCGGGCTGAAAACTTTCCGAATCGGCTGGACGGGGTGGGCGAAACGGAATAGCAGCCGGAAGGGGCTGGTTGTCATCGGCATGAAATCGATCCAGTACACCGCCAACGGTGACGCCTCCGTCCTCCAGCTCGTCGAACGTCCCATTCCGGACGCTGGGCCAGGAGAGGTGCGTGTGCGTGTGGTCGTCTCCGGTGTGAACCCGACCGATTGGAAAGCTCGGCAGGGATCCGGAAGCGGAGCGCTCGCCGCGCCCCAGGTTCCCAACCAGGACGGTGCGGGAATCGTGGATGCGGTCGGCGACGGAGTCACCGGTCTCGCCGTGGGGGATCGGGTCTGGGTCTGGGACGCCGCTTTCGGTCGACCGGATGGAACCGCACAAGAGTTCGTCGTGTTGCCGGAGTTCCAGGTCGTCGCACTGCCGACCGGGGCGTCCTTCGACCTCGGCGCGGCGCTCGGAATCCCCGCGATGACCGCACACCGCGCGCTGACGACTCTCGACGGCGGCCCCGAGCGACTCGCGCCTGGCGCGCTGGCGGGTCGGACCGTCCTCGTCGCCGGCGGAGCAGGCGCGGTAGGGCACGCTGCGATCCAGCTGGCCGCGTGGGCAGGTGCGACGGTCGTGACGACCGTGAGCAGCCCGGAGAAGGCCGAGCTCGCCCGCCGGGCCGGAGCCGACCACGTCGTGAACTACCGCACAGAGGATGCCGCGGCACGCATCCGCGAGATCGCACCTGACGGCGTGAACCTGATCGTCGAGGTTGCACCGGCCGCGAATGCGGAACTCATCGGAGCCGTTGTCGGGCAGGCGGCCACGGTCGCAATCTACGCGACCGACGGCGGTGACACGGTCTCGCTGCCCATTCGCCACTACTTCCTCCCCAACACGCGCTTCCAGTTCCTGTCGACATACACGACGAGCAGGGACGGCAAGGCGAATGCAATTCAGGCGCTTACGGACGCCATCGTGGCTGGAGCCCTCACGGTCGGTGAGGACGGCGGGCTTCCGGTCATCCGGTTCCCGTTCGAGCAGACCGCTGCTGCGCACGACGCGGTCGCGGCCGGTGCCGTCGGCAAGGTGCTCATCGACGTGGCGGAGGTCTAGAGCGGGCGTGGCGCCGGATTCGCAACCCAGTCCAGCCTCGACTAGAAATTAATGATGGCCCACCAGATCCAGATCGAAATCGAACGCAAGTATGACGTCGACGCGGGGACCGAAGCGCCACGCCTGATCGGCGTGGGCGCGGTCGCTGCGGAGAGTGCGCCGGAAGTGATCGAGCTCACCGCCGTGTACTTCGACACGGCGGCGCTCGACCTGGCGCGCAACAGCACCGCCCTGCGCCGTCGTGAGGGGGGCGCGGACGCGGGCTGGCACATCAAGCTTGCGGCCGCGGAAGGCAGGACGGAACTGCTCTGGCCCCTCACCGACAGCACGACCGTGCCCAGCGAAGTCATCGAGCCGGTGGCGGACCTCGTCGGGCATGCTGCGCTCGTGCCGCTCGCGCGTGTGACGAATACGCGAACCACGACGATCCTCCTCGACGCGGCCGGCTTCGCAGTCGCCGAGCTGTGCGACGACCAGGTGCGCTCGGAGAACCTGCGTGCCGGCGGAGTACGCGCATGGCGTGAGTGGGAGGTCGAGCTGCTCGGTGGCGCACCGGACACACGTGAGGAACGCGAGGCCCTCCTCGACGAGGTCGAACAGAGGCTGATCGAGACGGGTGCCAGGCGATCCACGAGCTCGTCGAAACTCGCGCGTGCACTGGGACTCGACGACCTGGGCTAGTTGCCGCAACCTCCGCCACCCGTGAGACTGAAGCCGCGGCATCCGGCCGCCTGAATCCTCAAGGAGCTGTGAATGGCTGACGACACCGACAACCGGGTGGCGGTGTACATCGATTTCGACAACATTGTGATCTCGCGGTACAACCAGCTGCATAGCCGAGGAGCATTCCAGTCCGACCGGGTGCGCAACGTCGTGGTCTCCGACCCCGCGGTCGACCCGGGCGTGGCCCGACGGATCCGTGAGGCGACCGTCGATATCGGCGCGATCCTCGACTACGCCTCCTCGTTCGGGCCGATCGTGATCAGTCGCGCCTACGCGGACTGGTCGCAGCCGGTGAATGCCGGCTACCGCAAGCAGTTGGTCGACCGGGCGATCGACCTGACGCAGATGTTCCCGCTGTCGGCGACCAAGAACGGTGCAGACATCCGCCTGGCGATCGACGTGGTCGAGGATATGTTCCGCCTGAGCGACGTCACCCACGTAGTGCTGGTCGCGGGCGACTCCGACTACGTCGCGCTAGCGCAGCGGGTGAAGCGGCTGGGACGCTACATCGTCGCGGTCGGCGTCGCCGGCGCGACGAGCAAGTCGCTGCCCGCCGCCTGCAACGACTTCAGCCTGTACGACGATCTGCCGGGGATCGGCGCTGAGGACGCAGAGGCGGAAGTCGCGGAATCGGATGTCGCGCAATCGGATGTCGCGGAAACGGATGCCACGGAATCGGCTGCCGCGGAATCGGATGCCGCGGATGTCGCTGCGCCGGCTGCTGCGCCGGCTGTGAAGAAGGCGCCTACCAAGAAGACAACCGCGAAGAAGCCGACCCACCACGTCGTGTTCCAGCCGCCGCTGACCGAAGCCGAGGCGGACACCGACGAGTCCGGCTCCGTCGCCGGCGAGCAGGCGGCGAAGATGTCACC
>JAUZGC010000154.1 GCA_030840105.1 Microbacteriaceae bacterium | reverse complement strand
GAACGTGAAGCCACGCCAGGAGATGTTCGACTTGACCGACTGGTTGAACGAGAAAGCGATCGTGTAGACGATCGGAATCAACAGGAACACGAGGGCGAGAAGGCTGTATGTCGGCAGCAGCCAGCGGCCGAGACCGAACCTGGCCCGCGGCGGCTTGGGAGCGAGCGTGTTCTCGGTCGCGACCGTTCGCCCGAGTGCGAGGGCTTCCTGGGCGCTCACAGGAGATCATCCGTTCCGCTGCGCTTCACATACGCACTGACGATGATGAGGATGATCGCCCTCAGGAAGATCGAGAGCGCGGCCGCGGCCGGGTAATTGAGTTGCACGAGGAAGTTGCTCTGGATGACGTTGCCCATCATCGTCGAACTGGATCCGCCGAGGAACTCGCTGCTCGCATTGACGTAGTCGCCTGCGGCGGGGATGAAGGTGAGGAGCGTGCCGGACACGATGCCAGGCAGCGACAGCGGGATGGTGACCTTCCTGAACGTGGCGAACGGCCCAGCGTAGAGGTCGTTGCTCGCCTCGAGGTAGCGAACATCGAGGCGCTCGAGCGTCGTGTAGAGCGGCAGGCACATGAACGGGATGAAGTTGTATGTCAGCCCGAACACGACGGCAACCGGTGTGCCGGTGATGTGGTCCTGCGGGCCGAGGACCGAGAGCGCCTTGAGCGCGCTGACGACGAACCCCTCGTCGGACAAGATCTGCTTCCAGGCCAGGGTGCGCAGCAGGAAGCTGATGAAGAACGGGGCGATCACGAGCACGAGCATGAGCCCCTGCAGCAGTGGCCAGCGTCTGGCCTTCACGCCGATGAAATAGGCGAGCGGATAACTGAACAGCAGGGCGAACACCGTCGCGAGGAGCGCGAAGAAGAACGAGCGCAGGATCTGGGTGCCGTATTGGCCGACGACGTCGACGTAGGTCTGCCAATTGAAGGCGGTGTCGAACTGGCCGAAATTCGTCGCTGACGGCACCTGAAGCGACGTTATGACGAGTGAGACAAATGGCACGATGAAGAACAGGACCAGGTAGAAGATGCCGGGCAGCAGCAGGATGAGTGCAATCCTGCTCTTCTTGCGCGGAGCCTCCTGGGTGACCGTCGATCCGGCGAGCGCGGCGATGGCCATGGTTAGAGGACCGCCTCCGGGTCAAGGGCGGCGATGTCCTGCGCCGAACCGACCTGCACGGCGCCGGCCTGCTCGGCGACATCGTCGAGTCCGAAGCCGTGATCGACCTTCCAGCTCAGCCAGACGGAGGCGCCGACATCGACAACGGGCCCGAACACCATGTTCTGCGCGAAGCAGACCATCGTGCCCAGCCGCGGCACTTCGACGATGTACTGGGTACTCACGCCGCTGAACGAGACGTCGACTACGCGTCCAGGGCCGATCACGTTCAGTCCCGCGGCGGGGCCCGGATCCTCCGTCACCAGCGAGAGCTTCTCCGGGCGGACGCCGACCGTGACGATGCCACTGTGCCGCTGGGCCCGAGCGGTGGGCACCACGATCCGAGTGCCGGCGATGTCGACCGCGATGGTGTCCCCCGTCGATTCGACGACGGGCCCCGTGAACAGGTTGGACTGGCCGAGGAAGTTCGCGACGAACACCGTCGTGGGCAGCTCGTAGAGCTCCTCAGGCGCACCCATCTGCTCGATCGCGCCCTTGTTCATGACCGCGACGGTGTCGGCCATGGTCATGGCCTCCTCCTGGTCGTGGGTGACGTGCACGAAGGTGAGCCCGACCTCGGTCTGGATCGTCTTGAGCTCCAGCTGCATCTGGCGACGCAGCTTGAGGTCGAGCGCGCCGAGCGGCTCGTCCAGCAGCAGGAGGGCTGGTCGGTTCACGACGGCCCGAGCCAGGGCGACCCGCTGCTGCTGGCCGCCTGAGAGCTGAAGAGGCTTCCGGGCCGCGAGGTGATCGAGCTCAACCAAGCGCAGGGCCTCGTGTGCCTTCGCAACGGGATCGTCCACCTTGCGGCGGCGAAGGCCGAAGGCCACGTTCTCGATCACCGTCATGTGCGGAAACAGCGCGTAGCTCTGGAAGACGGTGTTCACCGGCCGCTGGAACGGCTTCATGCCGGTGACATCCTTGCCACCGATCAGGACCTGCCCGCTCGTCGGCTCCTCGAGTCCTGCCACCAACCGCAGTGTCGTCGTCTTCCCGCACCCGGACGGTCCGAGAAGCGCAAAGAACGATCCGGCCGGCACTTTGAGGCTCAGCTCCTCGATCGCTGTGAAGCCGGGAAACCGCTTGTGGATGCCGACGAGCTCGAGATCGGCGCCCGACTCGGCGAAACTCCCAGCCACCATCAAGCCCCGAGCCCGACGGCTTCGAACTGAGCGGAATACTTCGACTGCTCGGCATTCGTGAGCGTGCGGAACCCCTTGACGGTGGCGAGGGTCGCCTCGTTCGGGAAGATCAACTGGTTTTCGGCGAGGGTCGGGTCGATCGACTGCATCGCTTCCTTCGCTCCCTGGACAGGGGTGATGTAGTTGACGTATGCCGCTACGGTCGCTGCGACCGTCGGGTCGTAGTAGTAGTTGATGAGCTTCTCGGCGTTGGACTTGCGCGGCGACCCGATCGGGATGAGGTAGTTGTCACTCCACAGGGTGCCACCGGTCTCGGGAATCGCGAATCCGAATTTGTCGCTACCGACCTCGGCGTTGATGGATGTCACGTCGCCTGACCATACGATCGCGGCCAGCGTGTCCTCGTTCTTGAGGTCATCCGCGTACGAGTTGCCCTTGATGTTGCGGATCTGGCCGCTCTGCACCTGCTTCTGGAACTCGTCGATCGCCTTGGTGAACTCCGTGTCGCCCCAGCTCTTGCTCGAAATGTCGACACCCTGTTCCAGCATGATCAATCCGATGGTGTCGCGCATCTCGGAGAGCACCCCGACACGACCCTTGAGCGACGGGTCCCAGAGGTCGGAGACCTGCTTGAGCCCGTTCGGGATCTTGTCCTTGTTCCAGGCCAGGCCGGCAAACCCGCTCTGCCACGGAAGGGAGTAATTGCGCCCCTTGTCGAAGTCGACGTTTTTGAGATTGGGGTTCAGGTTCTTGATGTTCGGGATCTTCGAATGGTCGAGTTTCTGCGTGTAGCCGAGGTTGATGAGCCTGCTCACCATCCAGTCGGTAAGGCAGACCGTGTCGGCCCCGATGTCCTGGCCGAGAGCGAGCTGGTCCTTGACCTTGGCGTAGTACGTGTTGTTGTCATCGACGGCCACGTCATACTTGACCTTGATCCCGGTCTGCTTCTCGAACTCGATGAGCGTCGGATACTTTCCGCTGTCATCCTGGTCGAGATACAGGGCCCAGTTCGCCCACGTGAGGGTCTTGTCGGTGGCGGACTTGTCGGCCGCCGGCGAGAGCTTGGGCTGGCTTCCGCCTGGCGTGCATGCCGCGAGTGCGAGTGCAGCCGCGCTCGCTCCGACGCCCGCGAGAACCGTGCGTCGCGTGACCTGAGAGTACCTGGCCTGTTGGATAAGCCTCTGGATCATCGGATCTGCTGGTAGCTGCCTTTTATTCACGGCCGTGCTCCTTCGATTCACACTCGGGTGGCGCCTCTTCGTTGTGGTGGATTGATCCTGACACAGGCATGAGCAACTTGCAGCACAGAAAGGGGAAATCCACCATTTTGAAACAAAATCTTCACGAAATCAGCACAAGGAGCCAGCGAATCCAGTCGATATCGATTGTTTCTCGGGATACGCTGAAGAGCAGCCGAGAGGTCGACATCGACACGAAGGAGCACCATGAAGGTCGCCATTCCGCGCGAGACGAAGAACAACGAGTACCGCGTGGCAATCACGCCGGCCGGGGTGCATGATCTCGTCCTGCACGGTCACGACGTCCTCGTTGAAACGGGCGCCGGCGTCGGCTCATCCATCCCCGACGAGGCATATCGTTCGGCCGGTGCGACGATCGCGCCGGATGCCGCAAGCACCTGGGCGGCGGCAGAACTGCTCCTCAAGGTCAAGGAGCCGATTCCGGCCGAATACCAGTACTTCCGTGACGGCCTCGTCCTCTTCACCTACCTTCACCTGGCCGCTGAGCCGGAACTCACGCATGCGCTGCGCGCGGCAGGCGTGACGGCGATCGCATACGAGACCGTTCAACTCCCGAACCGCGCCCTGCCGCTGCTCGCTCCAATGAGCGAGGTGGCCGGTCGACTTGCCCCGATCGTGGGAGCGAACACGATGCTGAAACCGAACGGCGGACCTGGCCTCCTGGTCCCCGGCGTCCCGGGCACGCATCCGGCTGTGGTCACAATCCTCGGCGGCGGCGTGGCGGGCACGAACGCGACGGGCGTCGCGGTCGGGCTTGGCGCCGAGGTGACGGTGCTCGACACGAACATTGCTCGCCTGCGCGAACTTGACGCGCTCTACGCGGGCCGGATCAAGACGATCGCGTCCAACAGCTTTGAAATCGAGAAAGCCGTGGTCGCATCCGACCTTGTCATCGGCTCCGTTCTCGTGCCAGGAGCGAAGGCTCCCAAGCTCGTGAGCAACGACGTCGTCTCCCGGATGAAGCCGGGCAGCGTGCTCGTGGACATCGCGGTGGACCAGGGCGGATGCTTCGCTGACTCCCATCCGACGACACACGCCGATCCAACTTTCACGGTGCACCAGTCGTTGTTCTATTGCGTGGCGAACATGCCGGGTGCCGTCCCGCACACCTCCACCTATGCACTCACGAACGCAACCCTGCCGTACGTGCGTGCGCTGGCGAACCTCGGCTGGCGCCAGGCGCTCCTGGCGGATGCCTCGCTTGCACTCGGCCTCAACACCCACGCGGGCGCGGTAACCAATGAGGCGGTGGCGAGCGGGCTCGGCCTCGAATCACGCTCGCTGGCCTCCGTTCTCGCCGCCTGACAGTCTCGCCCGCGAGAACCTCCCTTCCTGGTCGCAGAGCCAGACCGGGTCGGGTCCCGGGCCGAGTGGCGGCGGCAGCTCCCTGCGCCGCGCGATCGCGCGGACGTCGGCGAGTGAGCATCCGTCGAAGATGAGTGTCGCGTGCGCGCGCAGTGTGCCGAGCAGGGCCCAGTGCGCCTGCCAGGCTTCCGGGTCCCCGACCATGATCACGACCACTTCGTCCCCTCGTGGCCCGGCCGCGCGGGCGTCGGGCACAGGGGCATCGGGCGACTGCGCGCCGAGCTCGACCACGCGCGCCTTCCCGCCGAGCGCGGCTCTCAGCTCGATGGTCCGGCGCGCGGGGGCCCGCGTAATGAGCAGATAGCTCTGGCCGTCTGTGAAGCGGATCGCTGGTGCGTTGCCTCTCGCCGGCCCGGCTCCCCTCACCGGCCCGGCTCCTCTCACCGGCGCATCGACGTCACCGGTCGGCGACTCGGAGAACGCCAGCTGCACACGGCGCCCATGCCTCGTGCCCGCACCGGGCCTCGCACTGCCGTCGAACACGGACTGCTCTCCGCCGGCCATGACGTGCTCCTGACGGCTGGTCATCCGCAGGATCAGGCAGTCGCCGAACAGGGGAAGCATGCCCTGAAGGGGGCCGGGCAGTCGTTGCGCGGTCGCGACGAGATACACACCCGCGGCCGCGCCGTCCCGGAGCAGCATCCCGACCATCTCGACGAGTGCCTGTTGGTATTCCTCGCCGATTCGGGCGTACAGCGAATCGAGGTCGTCAACGAGGACGAGCTGAGGGGGCTCGGGCGCGCCGAAACCGCCGCCGCGCGAACAGCGGAGCGCCGCATCACGCAGCACATCCCACGCCGATTCGAGATCGCCCGATGCGATCGATACGGCAGCGCCCGAGCGACACTGCCGGGCGATCGAAGCGATCGCTGTGCTCTTGCCTGTCCCGTGGGCGCCAAGCACCAGGAGTCCGCCATCGCGTTCCGGTCGATACACACTGACTTGCTGTCGCTGTTCGCTGGGAACATCCTCGACCCCGAGCGCGAACGCGAAGCCATCGGGCAGCGGAAGGATTTCGAGGGGGATGACGGCAGGAAGCGGATCGAGCCAGGGCCGACGGGCAGCCGCCGCCCCGTGCGCACCGAGCGCGACCGATTGGATGTCTCCCGCCGAGGTGGTCGCCACCTGCAGCATGCTGTGCCCACCGTCCCGCGCGACGATGCACAGGCCGGCGTGCGCGGCAGGGAACGCCGCGGCAGCGGGCATTCCGATCACGGCCACGCTGTCGGCGCCGTTGTTGACTCGAAGGGAAAGCCGCAACCCGCAATTCGCGAGCAGGGCATCCCTGACCACACCCGTCGGTCGCTGAGTACACAGGATGAGGTGCACGCCGAGCGAGCGACCGCGCGCAGCAATGTCGACGAACAGCGCGTGCAGGTCGCCAAACGCATCGAGCATGGCGGCGAACTCATCGACCACGATGACCAGGCGCGCCATCCGACCGCGAACCGCGCTCTCGGCAATGTCCTTGGCGCCGACCTCGGCAAGCGCGCGTTCGCGAAAGCGAAGTTCGGCCTTCAGACTCTCGAGCGCCCGTTGTGCCTCGCCGTCGTCCAGATCGGTCACGACTCCGACGCAGTGCGGCAGCGCGGTGAGAGGGGCGAACGCTGCGCCACCCTTGAAGTCGACGAGCAGGAACGTCACCTCGTCAGGGCTGCGTCCGGCGGCCATGCTCGTCACCCACGTGACCAGCAGCTCGCTTTTCCCGCTTCCCGTTGTGCCTCCGACGATGGCGTGCGGGCCATCGGTGACGAGGTCGACCGAGACCACTCCGCTCTGCCCCAGGCCGATCGGCGCACGGAGCGATGCCGCCTCGAGCTCGGCGGGCGCTGGCCGCCCCTGAGCGAGCTCGGCGAATGCGACAGCGTCCGGGATCGCCTCGTCGCGCTGCCCCGCGCCCGCAGCGCGCGCCCGCGCGGCCAACGCGGCAGCACATGTCGCCGCCTGTTCCGCAGTCACGAGCTCTGGTCTGATCACGCTCGTCGACGACCCAACGACGCCAGCCCCACCGCTTCCTGCGCCACCGCCACTGCCACCGCCACCGCCACCGCCACCGCCACCCGCGATGATCTGCGCGGTGTCTGGACCGTCGATGCGAACGATGATCCGGCACTCCGCGGGCAACCGTTCGACCCGCTCCGCGAGGCAGAAGTCGAGCGTGGTCCCCGCGTCGACCGCCGCGGTCGCACGAACGGCCGCGTGAACCGCCGCTCTCTCATGGACGTTCTCGTCCGTGAACGCCTCGGTAATGACGATGCTCGCCACCCGCGAGACCCTGTCGTTTCGCGCCCTGGCATGGGGTAGCGTCGCGGCCCAGTCCCAGCCGGCCGAGGGAAGCGTATCGATCACCGCTGTCGCTGGCGACAGCGTATGCGCGAGTTGCAGCAGGTAGCCGCGGGCGAGGGCACGGGCAAGCTCAGGTGCACCGACGACACCGATCCCGGGCCCGGCATCCGCGACGACGGCGGCGTCCGGAAGCTGCGCTGCGAGCGCGCGGAGCTCTCGCTCGGCGTCGTCGGCGATCGCCGCACCCGCTGCTCCCTCCAGGCGCAGGCCGCTCGCGACGCTGCCGAACCCGAGCGCGACGCCGCCGCGCGTGTGCTCGTCGGCCCTCCACCTCGTCACATCACCCGGTGGAGCAGCCAGGACGGCGGCCGCTGAGGGAAATCGCCGCGCCAGCTCTGCGCGCTCGTGTTCGTGACGTTCGAGGATGGCGGCACGGAGGCTGGCAAGGGCGGCGACTCGTTCGGTGGCGGCTCGACGGCGACGGCGTCGCGACTGCCGGCGGTTGTCCACGAAGCTCGCGATCGCCACGATGGGGCTGAGTGCCGCAAAGACCAGGGCGAATGGGGACTGCGTCGTGCCCCAGATGACCGCGGATGCGGCAACAGGCGCAACGCTCGCCACGAGCGGAAACGGCGCACGGGCTGGTTCGGCGGGCCGCGGCGGCAGGAAGAGCGGTCCGGCCGCCTGCCCGGGTTGAGTCTGCACAGGTGAAGGACACCACGCCCTGCCGAATGGCGTGCGGCCGCCGGAGCGATCTGTGGACGGACCCGCCGATGCGTGCGCCTGTCACGGAGCCGGCCGAGCTCCATCGCCTGCCCGGGAAGCGCCTAGCTCACGTCGAAGTAGTGGTCGCCGATTTCGACCCTGGTTCCGCGGGGAACGCGGTAACGTCGACCCGGTTCGCACAGGCGCGCCCGACCGCCAAGGGGCCGGAGCACGGTCCCATTCCCGGAGTAGCGGTCGCTGATCCACAGCTCGGATCCCTCGAGGCCGAACTCGAGGTGGGTCTTCGAAACCGACCGGGTGAGGTCGGCGACGCTCACGATCTGGTCGACGTGCTCGCCGGGTTGGGTGATCGGGCGGCGTCCGAGCAGTCCGCTGCCCGTGATCGCCACGCTCTCACCGGTGCTGAGCGCGAATCGGAATGATACAACGGGGGCAACCATGACGTCGGGCGTGACCGAGGCGTCGGGGGCAACAACGACATCCGAGACCTCAGGAACGGCATCCGGTGGGTCAACCACATCCGGGACATCAGGGAAGCTCGGGGCGTCACGGACATTCGATTCATCCGACACCTTCGGGTCGGCCTCCCGCACCGGAAACTCCGGCCCGGCAACGGCCGGACCCGGCAACGGTTGCACGATCGTCGTGTCAGAGGGGCGCGGGTCGGCGACGGCACGGCGTCGCACGCGCGTGACGGTCACCGAACTGCCGCATTCCCCGCAGAACATCGCTCCATCGGGCAGGTCGCTGCCACACACCCGACAGTTCATTGCCCACCCTTCTGTTTCGCGACCCTTCCACGGTAAACCCCGAGCGAACGCAGCGAGACCAAGGCGACGAGTCGCTGCCGCCTCGTGAGACCGGATGCGAGGGATCTCCGCAGTTCTCCCACTGCCCTCCACACCGCCTCGGCCTCTTCCGGGGTCGGCGCTGTCGGGCCGAACACCGCCCGGTCGGTGACGGATGCCAGCGCGAGCGGCCGCGAGCCGCCGACAGTCCGCGCGACCTCGCTTCGCGTCGCCGACGGCGGATGGTCGTAGCCGTGGTCTGCGGCGGTATCCGCAAATTCGCGCCAGCCGCCCGTGATCCGCTCGATCGACGTCGCAGCGCCCCGTCGCAGCACTCGACGCCGCCATTTCGCACCGATGATCGCGAGGAACGGTGCTGCGAGGATCGCCAGGGCGGCAAGACTCCAGCCGATGACGATGAGCGCCGTCAGCAGGAACGCGAGCAGTGGGCTCATCGGGTTGGTGTTCGTGTTCTCGACCTGCGATTGCGGCGCAGGAGCCTGCTGCTGTTGCTGGTCAGCCGCTGGCGGCGGCACGATCGACTGCGGTCTGGAGATCTGCGTGGGCATCTGGGGCTGCTTGGGCGGGACCGGGCGAGGCGGAGGAGTCGGATCAACGGTCACCCAGCCATCCGACCGCGTCTGCACCTCGATCCAGGCCGAGATGTTCGAGCCAGTGAAAGTCACGGCGCCACTGCTCGAGGCGCGCGCGCCTGCTCCCGTGCCCGTGCCCGCGGCGAACCCCATCACCACACGTGCCGGAAACCCGAGCTGCCTGGCCATGAGTGCTGCGGTCACCGCGTACTGCTCCTGGTCGCCGACCATGGGAACATCGGTCAGCAGCTGGGTGATCCGGTCGGCGCCGTGCCCAGAACGGCTGACCGGCTCGTTAGGCCCGATCCCGTGGCTGATGTAACCGTCGGTCGCGAGCCCGGTGAGTGCGGCCGCCAGCTTGGCACCGGCCGTGGTGGCGGATGCCGTGTACCGCTGGAGAGTCGAATCAATCTGGGCCGGAACCACACCAACCTTGGGCAGCACGGCCGATCCGGGCTCTGCCGCTGCGAGCTGGTTCGCCGACCGCACGGGCTTCACCACGGTGTCGAGCGTGTAGCGGTCACCCGCGCGCAACCCGCGCGTCACGGCCGCGGTGCCGCTCGTGTCGTTGTAGAAGAACGAGTCGGCGAGCGCTGCGTCCTGGCCGGTGAAGTCGATCGAGTGAAGTTGCCCGCTCCCCGGCACCCAGACCCCCGAGTATCCGTCGACGACAACCGTGATGGTCGCGTTTGTGCCCTGCACGCCCTGCTGGTCGAGTCGGTATGGCAGCCGCGTGAACGAGCCTGACGCGCTCGACGCATCTCCGTTGCCGACGGAGTAGATCACGCCGTCATACGTGTCGAGCGTCGCGATCCGGATGCGCCCATCGGCGGGCAGGCCCGTCACCGTGAGCATCGCCCGGTCGGCATTGCCCGGCTCGAGGTAGCTGCGGAAGCCGGAGAGCGGACTCGGATAGGCACGCGGGTCAAAGGGCTGGTCGATGCGGGTCCGGACGACGTCGCGGGCACTCCGCGTCGGCGCGACCACGGTCGCGGCCGTGCCGGCGACCCCGGCCACCACGATGATTGCAACAGCACCGAGGACCGTGCGGGCGCCGGCGAAACGACGCTCGAGCGGCGTCTCCACGGCGACTCCGGACTGCGCGGTGAGCATCCGAATCGACGCGGATCGACGCTGCCAGCGGAACCAGATCAGCCAGAACAGCACGATCACGAAGAGCCCGAGCGCGGTCGCGACGGGATCGGTCGGGTAACTCGGGCCGAGCAGGATGGCCGCACCGAGCAGCGCGACGGGCGGGATGACCGCCAGTTCGCCGTGCTTCGCCCGCAGCGCGATCGTCAGGCTGATCACGATGGAAAGCAGGATCAGGATGAACGCTGGCACGAGGAGCGCCTGGTACGACCCGACCGGAACGGAGATCGTGACGAGCTCCTTCCAGCTGAGCGCGGTCGCCCCTACCAGCTCGCGCAGTCCCGCCCAACTGGGGATCAACCCGCCGATCGCCTGGCCCGGGATCGCGAGGGGCACGCCGAGCACGAGATAGCCGAGCACGACGGCGGATGCGACGACCACGCTTGGCCAGCGGAACAACGCCCCGCACAGCGAGATCGCGATACCGACGACGAGCGTGACGGCGACCATCGCGACGAAGGCGGTGTCACGGTAGATCGGCCAGAAAGCGGCGGCCGCCACAGCGGTCGCGATGAGCGCGAGCACGGTGTTGACCACGACGAATGCAGGTTCTCGGCGAGTCATCATGAAACCACGGTTCGTCCGGCGAGACTCTTCTGCAGGTCCTCGAGGAAGCCGACCGTCAGCACGCTGAGCTCGGCGACGCGGCGCAGGGAAGGCACCGCCTCCGGATCGCACACGACGGCGATCACGTCGACGCCCACCGGGAACTGAGCGGATGCCGTCCGCAGCTGGGTCGGCGTGACCGTCGACCCGCAGACCAGGAAGGCAATCGAGATGCCAGCGGCTGATTCCGCCGCGACGCGCGCAAGCTCGGGCAGCCGAAGCGCCGCCTCGGCCGTCTCCACCGCGGCGAGGTCGTCGAGCAGGCGCCCCCGGTTGATCGTGCTCAGCCGGCGCACGGCGTAGAGTGCGCGCTTGGCGAACTCCGGCGTCTTCTCGCTTGCGACGACGGAGACCGTGCGCGAATCATGGATGGCGCGGACTCCGAGCGACCCCGCGACGCTCACCGCGAGCTCGAACTCGTCGTCGCTCGCGTAGTCGCCAGCCGCAAGGCTGAGCGCGACCATGAGGTGGCTGCGCCTGGTCTC
>JAUZGC010000148.1 GCA_030840105.1 Microbacteriaceae bacterium | reverse complement strand
GAGATGATCCTGCCGCCGATCAATTACGGGGTGAAGGTGATCTCGATCGGCATGTTCGTGGACAACAACACCGCGGTCTCCTGGCGCGGCCCGATGCTTCATCGCACCATCCAGCAGTTCCTCACCGATGTGTATTTCGGCGACCTCGACGTGCTCCTCCTGGACCTGCCGCCGGGCACAGGGGACGTCGCGATCTCGGTCGGTCAACTGCTCCCCCACGCCGAGGTCATCGTCGTCACGACCCCTCAGCCGGCCGCAGCAGACGTGGCAGAGCGCAGCGGCGTCGTCGCACGTCAGACCGGCCAGGCCGTCTACGGCGTGGTCGAGAACATGGCGGGGCTCGCACAGCCCGACGGCACCATGCTCGACCTGTTCGGCACCGGCGGCGGCGAGGAGGTCGCGCGGCGCCTGTCGGCCGGCCAGGATGCTCCGGTCGAGCTTCTCGCCTCGGTTCCGCTGAGCATCGCGTTGCGTGCAGGGGGGGACGCCGGTGAACCGATCGTGCTCGCGCATCCAAATGACCCAGCGAGCGTCGCCATCCGCTCGGTCGCTGACCGGCTCGCCACCCGCGGACGAAGCCTTGCCGGCAGGAAGCTCGGCCTCTCCGTCACCTAGTGCTGGTCGAGCCGAGTGCGAGCGCAGCGAGCGTATCGAGACCCGACGACCCGACGAACTGACTTAAGTGGCTTCCCCGTCGAACGGGGGCGGCGATCCGACCGGAAGGGTGCGAGCGCGCTGTACCGGTCGCACAACCTGGGGCGCGGGCGCCTCATCCTCGAGCAGCGCTTCACGGATGATCCGGCGCGGGTCGTACTGGCGCGGGTCGAGCTTCTTCCAGTCGACCTCTTCGAATTCGGGGCCCATTTCGTCGCGCATGCGATCCTTGGCGCCGTTCGCCATGTCTCGCAGATTACGCGTGAGCCGTCCGAGTTGCGCAGCGTAGTGCGGCAGCCGCTCCGGCCCGAGCAGGAAGACAGCAATCACCCCAATGATGAGCAGCTTCTCGAAGGTCAATCCGAACACGAGATCAGACTAACGCGTGCGCCCTGCAGGCTACCTGCCAGTTGGGGCCGTATTCTGGTGCCGGAGAGCGCTGGGAGCATCGTGTCAGACAAAGAATTGAACTGGAAGTTCGCCGACGACATCGTCGTCGAGGACGACGTGACGGCCAAGGCGCGCCAATTATCGCTTGAGCTGGGCATCGAGCCGCTCGTGCCGTCGGTCGGCGCCCAGGCAGCAGTGGTCGTCGCAGCCACCGGCGCAGCCAACATCGCCGAGATCGGAACTGGTGTCGGCGTCTCCGGGCTCTGGATGCTGCGGGGCGGCACGGGCGCCACGCTCACGTCCATCGACTCCGAACTTGACCACCAGCACCACGCGCGCGCGTTCTTCACCGAGGCGGGAATCGCGTCCAACCGCGTCCGCCTCATCACCGGGCGCGCGCTTGACGTGCTCCCCCGGATGAACGAGAACTCGTACGACATCGTCCTCGTGGATGCGGATCCGCAGTCCGTCATCGAATATGTCGAACACGGACTGCGTCTCGTGCGCCCAGGTGGAACCGTGCTCGTCGCACACGCGCTCTGGAAGGGTGGCGTCTCAGACCCCGCACAGCGCGGTGACATCGTCACCGGATTCCGCACTCTCGTCACGGAGATTGCGGCATCCAATGCCGTTGTCAGCGCACTCTCGCCTGTCGGCGATGGGTTGCTCCAGATTACGAAACTCAGCGAATAGCAGCCCTACTTCGGGGCGACGACACTCGCGAGAGCGTCGTGAAGCTCCTTGGCTTCCGCGTCGTTGACTGAGACGACAAGACGGCCGCCACCTTCGAGCGGAACACGCACGATGATGAGCCGACCCTCCTTAACTGCCTCCATGGGCCCGTCCCCGGTCCTCGGCTTCATGGCCGCCATGCAGCTCCCCTTTCGTCGACTATGTTCATTATCGTTCATGGGACCTCGCGGGGGAAAATCGACCGCTTGGACCATGCCCGGTTACGGCGGCGACCAGTCGGCTCCGTCGACTCCCCAGCACACGAGCAGCCAGCCCCACTGGGCCAGCAAAAACATGACGACAAGGGCGATCCGGTACACCCAGTTCTTCGGCAGAGCGAGCGCTCCGAGCAGCGGAAACATGGGCAGGAGCACCCGGAACGTGCTCGACTGCGGGAAGAAGAACGCGAGAAGGTACAGCGCGTAGCTGGCGAGCCAGAACCTCAGATCGACGCCCAACCGTTTGACCGCAGGGACGAACAAGATCACCGCGAAGAGGGCGATCAGTGCCACGACGGCCACCTGGCCGAGCCAGCTCGGCAGCCCCAGGAAGGTCGCGAACCACCAGTTCGCACCCTGGAACCACGCCGAGAACGGCACCAGTTGCGTGTAGCCGATGTACTGAGCGCGCCATGCCAGCTCGGTGTCGGTGTATGCCATGAGGGAGCCGGTCGCAATCGCGGCGATGGCTGGCCAGGCCAGTCCGGCGAGCCCGCTGAAGATCGTGACGGCGACGGATGCCACGCGCTCGCCCACCGGGAACGGGTCGCGTGTGCGCACGACCCACCGGTAGATCACGTGCAGGCCCATCGCGAGCGCGAAGGCGAGACCGCTGGGGCGGGTGAAAGCCATCACGGTGATGACGGGAATGAGCCAGCCGTAGCGGCGGCGCACCAGCAGGTCGAGACCGAGGATGAGGAAGAAGGTGTACATCGACTCCGCGTACGCGAGCTGCATGAGCGGTGAGACGGGCGCGACGCAGAAGAGCACGACCGCGAAGAGGCTGGCCGATGACCCGATCCTGCGTCGCAGGAGCCGATAGAGCAGGAGGGCCGAGCCGAGACCGAATCCGGCCGAGACGAATACAGCCGCAACGTTCCAGGGCAGGCGGGTGAGGAACATGATCACGTTGATCAGGGCCGGGTACGCCGGAAGGAATGCCCAGGTGTTCTGGCCGACCTCGCCGGTGGAGGTGAGTGGCAGCTGAGCGGGATAGCCCCAACCCGACACGATGTTGTACCAGCGGCCATCCCAGATCGCCGCGAAGTCGAAGTAGCCGGGATGCGCTCCGGTCCACGGGTTCGGCCCCTGGACGCTCGCGAGAACGAGCAGCATTGCCGTCGTGACCACGCGGCTTGCCAGGAAGATGACGGAGACCCTGAACCACCACGTCCTGGATGCATCCGCCAGCCTGGCTGCTACGAGAGCCAAGCCCGCAAGCCGTCCTCGCACGCGGTGATCTGCTCGAGGGCGACGCGCTCGTCGTCAGCGTGCGCCTTCAGGGGGTCACCCGGTCCATAGTTCACAGCAGGGATACCGAGTGCCGAGAACCGCGCGACATCCGTCCAGCCGTATTTCGGCTTCGCCTCGCCGCCCACGGCCGCGAGGAACTCCTGGGCGAGTGCCGCGTCGAGTCCGGGGCGCGCGCCCTCGGCCTGGTCGACCACCGTGATCTCGTGCTCGCCGAACAGTTCGTGCATGTGTGCGACGGCCTCGTCGACCGTGCGGTTCGGCGCGAACCGATAGTTGATGTGCACCATGCATTCGTCCGGGATGACGTTGCCGGCCACTCCCCCGCTGATGCCGACCGCGTTCAGGCCTTCACGGTAGACGAGGCCGTCAACCTCGACCTCACGCGGCCGGTACGCCGCAAGCGTGTCAAGGATCGTGGCGGCCTTGTGGATGGCGTTGTCGCCGACCCAGCCACGCGCCGAGTGCGCGCGCAGCCCGTAGGTGCGCACCTCGATCCGCAGGTTGCCGTTGCAGCCCCCCTCGACCTGGGAGTTGCTCGGCTCGCCCAGGATGGCGAAGTCCCCGACGAACAGGTCCGGGCGATTCCGCGCGAGGCGGCCGAGACCGTTGAGTTCGGCCGAAACCTCCTCGTGGTCGTACCACATCCAGGTCACGTCAACCGTGGGCTCCGTGAGTTCGGCCGCGAGCTTGAGCTGCACGGCCGTCCCCGCCTTCATGTCGACGGTTCCGCGACCCCACAGGTAGTCGACGCCCGCGAGCGTCTCGAATCGCGTCGGCAGGTTGTCGTTGAGCGGCACGGTGTCGATGTGGCCGGCGATGATGACGCGCTGCGCCCGGCCGAGGTTGGTGCGGGCGACGATCGTGTCGCCGTCCCTGATCACCTCGAGGTGGGGGTATCCGGCGAGCGCCAGCTCGACGGCATCCGCGAGTTCGCCCTCATTGCCCGAGACCGATTCGATGTCGCAGATCTGCTGGGTGAGGTCGATCGAGGACGCGGTGAGGTCGATGGGCACTCTACTAATCTAGAGGCATGGCCTCCGACGTATCCCCTGAAACACCTATGCCCACGCACGCCTGGGGCTATGGCCTCGCGACCGTGGCCGGCGACGGAACCGTGCTCGACACCTGGTATCCGGAGCCCACGCTCGGCACGCTGCCCGCAGGGCGCGACCGCTGGATCGCGCCGGCAGAGCTGGAGGCCCTCGCGGGCGAGGATGCCCGCCGCAATGTGCGCATCGACATCGTCACCGTCGACATCGAGCTGCAGGCCGCTCCCGCGTCCACCCCGGATGCCTACCTGCGACTGCACCTGCTCTCACACCTCCTCGTGACGCCGAACTCGATCAACCTCGACGGGATCTTCGGCCACCTCCCCATCGTCACGTGGACCAACGCCGGTCCCGTGCTCCCCGCCGATTTCACACGCTTGCGTCCCGCTCTGCAGCGGGCCGGCATCCACGTGACGGGCATCGACAAGTTCCCGCGCCTCACCGACTACGTGACCCCGGACCGCGTGCGCATTGCGGATGCCTCCCGCGTGCGTCTCGGTGCCTACCTGGCCCCGGGCACGACCGTCATGCACGAAGGCTTCGTGAACTACAACGCCGGCACGCTCGGAACCTCCATGGTCGAGGGACGCATCTCTCAGGGTGTCGTGGTCGGCAACGGATCGGACATCGGCGGCGGCGCATCCATCATGGGCACGCTCTCCGGCGGCGGGACGCAGCGCGTCGCGATCGGCGAGCGCGCCTTGCTCGGCGCGAACTCCGGGATCGGCATCTCGATCGGCGACGACTCCGTGGTCGAGGCCGGACTCTACGTGACCGCGGGCACCAAGGTCGTCCTGGTCGGATCGGCGCCCACCGCGTCCGGCCAGCCGCAGACGGCCAAGGCGGTCGAGCTCTCCGGCGTACCGAATCTGCTGTTCCGTCGCAACTCGCTCACGGGCGCGGTCGAGGTGCTGCAGCGCACAGGTGCCGGCATCCGGCTCAACACTGCGCTGCACGCGTAGGGCGCCTCCTGCTTCAGGCTGGTTGCGGAGGCCGGCCGGTGACCATCCATGTCGAAAGCGCCACCATCAGCGAGGAGTGCATAGCCGGTGGCCGCCGCGCCGTCCGGCGCACACAGCGTCGGCTCTACTCCTGCACCGGATCCTTCCGGCCTGGCTTATCCCAAGATTCGTGCGTCTTCGTCAGAACTATGTTCGAACCTGCCAGACTCGGTGCATGGCCGTACTCGTAGACACGTTCACCGCATCGCTTGATGCGGTGCGGTCTGCGGCCGACGCGATCCCAGCCGATGTCGAGGTCATCAAGCAACTCGATCACGAGACGCTTCTGACATCGCTTCGCGCACTGTCTGAGACCCGCCGCATTCTGGACGCCCGCGCCTCCCTCGTTGCCGGCGAGGTCAGCTACCGCTCACGCCGAGAACTCGGCTACGACGGTCTCGCACAGCGGGAAGGGTTCCGCACCCCCGAAGCCCTCGTCCAACACGAGACCGGGTCCACCGCGCGCGGCGCCCTGACACTCGTCCACGCCGGCGCGATGGTGCGAGACGCCCTTGCGGGGCAGCAGCCAGGCAGCGGGCTCGCTGACACGGAATCCGCCGCCCACGAGCCGTGGTTGGCAGAGGTGGGCGCCGCCGTTGCCAGCG
>JAUZGC010000142.1 GCA_030840105.1 Microbacteriaceae bacterium | reverse complement strand
GCTATCGCGGCAAGCTCGCGCTCGTCGCCTCGCACGCCGGACGCGCCGTCGCCGTCGAAACGGACCTCGTCGTCAACCAGGGGAGCCTGCGCGAGTCGCTGCGCCTGCGGCCCGAGGTGCTCCGGCGTCTGGGCTGGCACTATCTGCGGGTGCACAGCTTCGAGCTGTTCAGCGACCCGGAGGCCGTCGCCAGCCGCATCGCGCGGCTTATCGGCGTGACGGATGTCACTACCGAGACTGCGCCGATCTCGATTCCTTCAGCGGGCTAGGCACGGCTTGCCGGCGGTCGGTTTTCGCTGACTTGTTCCGGGAATTGGCTCACTTGTGCGTCCATTTGGCCAACGTCGTGCGGGTTAACCTGTTGGTATGACCGCGTCACGTCCCGCCCGCGCGCCTCGCCGCGCCCAGCGGCCCGGTGTAGAGGGTGCGGACCCGGCGCCGCAGAAGCTGCCGCGTGGCCGTGAGGCGCCCGCTCGTGCCGCGGAAGACACGGATCGCGCCTGGGGCGACCAGGGCTCGGGCAACGATGAGCGACTGAAGAACGACGTGCCGCCACACTGGGGCGACCGGTAGGACCCGCTCGCGTCCCATCCGCCCGCGCCCGTTGCCGCGATGCGGAGATGACAGGCGACACGCCGCCGGCGAGGGCGTCCTGTCGGCGTGTCGGCTTCGATCTCCGCAGGCGCGCGGCAGTGGAAGCGCGCCCAGAGGGTTTCAATTTCCGCAGGCGCGCAGTGGAAACGCGCCCAGAGGGTTTCAATTTCCGCAGGCGCGCTGGGAGACGTCGACGCGATGACCGGCCAGCCGGCTAGTCGCTGTGCTTGCCAGTGCCGATCAGGGTGCCCGCGTCGAGGCTCGCAGCATCCCGGTTCGCAGCGAGCAGGTCGCGGATCTCGATCAGCAGGTCGAGCTCCGTCGTGGGAGTTCCCTCATCGACGACGCCCGGTGACCTCTTCTTGGCCACGCGCTCCTTGAAGTGGTTGAGCGGGAAAACAAACACGAAATAGACGACGACCGAGATCAACAGGAACTGGATCACGGCGCCAAGGACCGAGCCAAACAGCAGATTCGAATTGCCGATCGGGACCTTGAGTGCACCGTTCAGGGTGTTTGCCTTGAACAGTGCGCTGATCAGGGGCGTGAAGATGCCGTTGACGATCGCCATGACGATCGACGTGAACGCGGTGCCGATGACCACGGCGACCGCGAGATCGATCACATTCCCGCGGAGGATGAACTCCTTGAATCCCTTGAGCAAGACTGCTCCCTTCGTTGGTTCAGGACGAGGTGCTGGAAGAGGACGAGCTGGATGACGAGGACGAAGAAGAAGAGGAGGAACTGGATGACGAAGACGAGGACGAGCTGGAGCCGGACGAGGACGACGCACCGGCAGCGGCGGCCTCCTTCTTCGGAGCATCCTTCTTCGGCGCATCCGTCGACGACGACGTTGATCGCGAGTCGTTGCGGTAGAAGCCGGAGCCGTTGAACGTCACACCGATCGAGTTGAAGACCTTGCGGATGCGCCCACCGCAGACGGGGCACGTCGTGAGCGCGTCATCCGTGAACGCCTGCTGGATGTCGAAGGCGTTGTCGCACTCGGTGCACTTGTACGAATAGGTGGGCATTTGATGAATCCGGCTTTCACAAAAATCGAGGTTGGGGGAGGCGGTCAGGAAAAGTGGATGATCCTGGTCGGCGTGACCGCTCCATCGACGGGTTGATCGTGTTTCTCTCGAGGCACCTGGTCCACGAGCTCGCCGTCGAAGATCACGGCATACACTGGGGGACATTTTTCCATGCTTCCCAGTGTCCTGTCGAAATAGCCCCGGCCCCAGCCCATTCGCAGGCCGTCGGCGCCCACAGCAGCGGCCGGCACGAGGATGAGGTCGACGTCGTTGATAGCGATGGGCCCGAGCAGTTCGCCGACCGGTTCCGGCAGTCCGCTGGGGTTCTGGATCTCGCTTTCGCCGTCGGCTGTGGTCCAGTCGAGGAGGCCATCCTCGCGCGAGATCGGCAACAGCAGGTGGATGCCATTCTCATGCGCCCAGTTCAGGAACGGCCTCGTGTTCGGCTCGGTGGGCATCGAGAGGTAGGCCGTGACCGACCGCGCGCCCAGGTTCCCCGTGAGTTCGATCAGGTTCTTCGTGATGCTCTCCGTCGCCGCCTGTCGTTCGGTTTCCGACATCGCCTGACGTCGCTCTCGCAGGTCGGCGCGCAGCGCGCGCTTCTGGTCACTGACGTCGGAGGGCACGTCACACAGTCTAGTTACGGCCCCCGAAACCGCCCCGACACGTGATCGGGCTATTCTGAGTTGCCATGGGGCCACACATCACGAAAGCTGTCATTCCTGCCGCCGGACTTGGAACCCGGTTCCTTCCCGCAACAAAAGCAATTCCCAAGGAAATGCTTCCCGTCGTTGACAAGCCAGCCATCCAGTACGTGGTGGAGGAGGCCGTCAACGCAGGTCTGGAAGACATCCTGATGATCGTCGGGCGCAACAAGAACGCCCTTGCGAACCATTTCGACCGGGTCACGGAACTCGAGCGCAACCTCGAAGTCAAGGAAGACACCGCCAGGCTCGAGCGGGTCAACTATCCGACCGACCTCGCCGACATCCACTTCGTGCGTCAGGGTGACCCGAAGGGCCTCGGCCACGCCGTTCTGCGTGCGAGGCGGCACATCGGCGACCAACCGTTCGCCGTTCTGCTCGGAGATGACCTCATCGACGCGCGCGATCCGCTTTTGGCGACCATGATCGCCGAGCAGGAGCGGCGCAACGCGACCGTCATTGCCCTCATGGAGGTCGACCCTGACCAGATCCATCTCTACGGCGCTGCGGCCGTCGAGCGCACAGACAATCCGGATGTCGTCAAGGTGGTTGGGCTGGTGGAGAAGCCCGATCGTGCCGACGCGCCGTCGAACCTCGCCATCATCGGTCGGTACGTGCTCCGGCCCGAGGTATTCGAGATCCTCGAGAAGACCGAGCCCGGCAAGGGAAACGAAATCCAGCTGACGGATGCGCTGCAGACTCTTGCCGCCGACGATTCGATCGCCGGCGGTGTCTACGGGGTCATCTTCCGTGGTCGTCGTTACGACACGGGCGATCGTCTCGACTACATCAAGGCCATCATCCAGCTGGCCGTTGACCGCGACGACCTCGGCCCCGACCTGCGGCGGTGGGTGAAGCAGTTCGCGAGCGGGCTCTCGGATCACATTGAAGGACCGGGCACCGGCCATTAGCATGGCCGAGTGCTTCTAGGTTTCCCGTGCCCATCACCATCCCGACGCTGAAAGAGGGCCCGGTTGTTCTCCGGGCCATTCGATTGCGTGACGCCCGTCCGCTTGAACGCGCCCTGCTCGAGAATCGGAGCTGGCTGCGGCAGTGGGAAGCGACCAGCCCGCACGCGCCGATGAATTTCGATACCCGCGCGAGCATCCGCTCGTTGCTGGCAAACGCGCGCGCCGGGCATGGTCTGCCGTTCATCATCGAGTACGAAGGCAAACTGGCGGGCCAGCTCAATGTGTCGTCGATCGCGTACGGCTCGCTGTCATCGGCGACCATCGGGTACTGGGTGGCCGAGGAGTTCGCCGGGCGCAATGTCACGCCGACCGCGGTCGCGCTCGCGACCGACTACTGCTTCTACCAACTCGGGCTGCACCGGATGGAGATCTGCATCCGGCCGGAGAACGAGCCGAGCCTGCGCGTCGTGGAGAAGCTGGGCTTCCGCTACGAGGGCCTGCGCCGCAGGTACATTCACATCAATGGGGACTGGCGCGACCATTTCTGTTTCGGCCTGGTCTCGGAGGAGTTGACGCAGGGCGTGCTTCGCCGCTGGGTCGACGGCGGGGTGCCCCCGGATGCCACGGTCATCACGCCAGAGGACCGCGCGGCCGCTGCGCACCCGCTCCCCATCCAACGCAACCTGTGAAATCCAACGCGAACTGTGAAGCGGCTGGAATAACGCTGTTCGAATGATCCGTTATCGATGACACACCCACCGCAATCGGCCCCGATCGCCGTGGCCCCCCTACCGTAGAGACATGAATGGCGATGTGTTGGGGGGCGGTGTCGTCGTTGTCATAGCGGCGGCGCTTTGGCTTGTCTATCTCCTGCCTACGTGGCTGCGCCGCCGCGAGTACCTGGCGACCGAGCTCAACGCCGTGCGCCTGCAGCAGACGTTGCGCATTCTGGCCGAGACATCCGAACTGCCGGACGAGGTGCGCGTCGAAGCGAACGCGCGCAGCGTGGCGGAACACCAACGAATCCTGAAGAAGGCCGAAGCTCGCACGAAGGCCAACGCCCGCACCGCCGCGAAGGCCGAAGCGCGGGCGGCCCAGGAGGCCGTTGTGCGTACGCCCGTCGCTGCACCGCGAGCCGCGTCGCGATCGTCTCGCCTTCGCCGGGCGCGCGCCGCGACATCCCTCGTGCTGCTCGGGTCGCTCGTCGTGGCAGTGTTCGGCATCCCCGCGCTGATTGCGACCGGATCGGGGTTGCTCCTGGGTGGAGCGGCTGTTCCTGCCGTTGGTGCGTTCATCGTGCTGGGCCGCCTGGCTCGTGCGGGTCGTCGACCGCTCGCGACGCCGACCGTCGCCGACGCACCGGCTGCCGCAGATCTCTACGACGACGCAGAGCACTCGGCTCCCGTTCCCGCGGTGCAGGCCACATGGACACCGCAGCCGTTGCCCAGGCCCCTGTACCTGGCGCGCGGCACGATAGCGGCCAGTGCGATGGCATCCGTGGATGCAGCCGCCGAGCTCCGCCGCGCCGCAGCACGTGCCGACCTCGCGATCCGTGCCGCCCAGATCGAGACCGAGGTCACTCCGCTGCGTGCCCGTCCCGCTGCCGCATCGACGGCATCCGACCGCGTGGTTGTCGGTGGCGCACGCTCCGCAGGCTCTTCGGCCGCGACGGGCGACCGTGCCGGGGCAGTCCCCAGCCGGTTCGCGAGCATGGGCGTCGTGAGCGACGTCGAGGCCCGTGCCATCGACCTCGACGCGGCACTCCGCCGTCGCCGTGCGGCGAGCTGAGCACCGCGGCCGACCACGGCGCCTCGGTTCGAAGTTTCGCGCCGCTCAGTGATATCGTTGCAAGGCAGTTCCCGGGGCTATGGCGCAGTTGGTAGCGCGCTTCGTTCGCATCGAAGAGGTCAGGAGTTCGAATCTCCTTAGCTCCACCACAAGAAAGACGGCTCACCCGCGGGTGGGCCGTTTCTCGTGGTCGCTGATCAGAGGCGCGCGAGGCGCGCACGGGCGAAGCTATACAGCCCGTAGGCGATGAAGCCGGCGCCTACGACGCCCAGGATGACCGCGCCGAACGGGAGGGATGCCAGGGTCTTCAGTCCGCTGTCGAGTCCGGCGGCCTTGCTCGGATCGAAGGTGAAGGCGGCGATCGCGAAGAGCACGCCGACAACGCAGAGGGCAACGCCCTTGGCGATGTATCCGAACACCGCCAGGGCGATGATGCCGGTGCCGCCTGGCCCGGTCGGCACTCGGATGTCGCGCATGAAGCGTTTGCCAATGCCCTTCGTGACGAAATAGATCCCGATGCCGAAGACGACGAGACCAATCAGCAAAACGATGGCGGGCCCGCCAGGCGTACCGAGCAGCCCGGCGCTCGCCTTGCGTGAGCTACTCGCGGCGCTTGTGGAGCTTCCGCGCGCGAAGGTGAACGCGGTGCCCGCAATAACAAGGTAGACAATGCCCTTGGCGAGTTCGGCAACGATGCGGGACGCGCGTTTCTTCGGGTCACCCGTCGAGACGAGGAATGCGCCCAGAATCAGCCAGACGCCCAAAGCGGCCAGGCCGATGGTGATCGTCCACAGAACGAAGACGCCACCGGGTGTCGACGCGACCTGGCCCAGGGCACCCGTTTGGTCGGCCTCGCCGCCGCCTCCCGAAGCGACACGAAACGCGATGAATCCGATCAGGATGTGCAGGAGGCCGCTCACCGCGAAACCCGTCCGTGCCAGAAACCGCAGCGGCCGACTGTTTCGGCTGTCGCGCGCCACGTCCTGTGCGGGATTCTCGGCCACGAGGCCAAGCCTAAGCCCGCGTGCGCGGAGCGCTCCGGTGCTGATGGGTCTCCCGCTACTGATCGGGCATGCGCTACGCCCGCGTCAGGACGTAAGGCCCTCGTGCTTTCGCCCGGACTAGTCGATAATCGGAGCAGCACCTTCTGACCGAGCACAATCAACCAGACAGATGACGAACGGTGAGGTTCAACAATGAGCACAGTTCTCAACCCATACCTTGGTTTTCGGGACACCGCGAGGCAAGCAATGGACTTCTACAAGTCGGTTTTCGGTGGAGAACTGACGCAGAGCACGTTCGGTGATTTTCAGGCCAGCCAGGACCCGGCCGAGCAGGACAAGATCATGCACTCGCAGTTGGTGGCCGACAACGGCCTCACGCTCATGGCCTCGGACACACCGAACAGCATGGAGCACACGCCCGGCAACAATTACTCGGTTTCGCTCAGCGGCGATGACGAAGGTGAACTGCGCGGGTTTTGGGACAAGCTCTCGAGTGGCGGCACCGTCACCATGCCGCTCGAACAAGCGCCGTGGGGCGACAGCTTTGGCATGCTCGTTGACAAGTTCGGTGTGAGCTGGATGGTCAATATCGCCGGCACACCGGCCTAGCCGCGCCGCGTGGGGGTGCTGCCCGCGGTTCTTGCCGGAATCATCGGGCTGGGGCTCGGTGTTCCGCTGGCGCTGCTGTCACAGCGGCTCCTGCGTGGCCCGCACCGATTGGGGTGGCGTACCAGCATCGCCGTCGGTGTAGTTACGGCGATCCTCTTCTCGCTTGTGGTTCTTGAGTTCGGCCTGAGCGAGGTCGCCCCCGCCTTTTTGGTCCTGGCCGCGGCATCCGTGGTCCTGAGCGTCGTCGATATCGTCGAGAAGCGACTTCCGAACGCGGTCATCGCGCCGGCGATCGCGCTGGTGGCGGTGCTGCTCCTCGGCGCTTCCGCCATTACCGGCAACTGGCGAGCGGCGCTGGGGGGTCTCCTCGGCGCCGCCGCTCTCTTCGCCGTCTACTTCGTTCTTGCCCTCATCTCGCCGAATGGCATCGGGATGGGAGACGTGAAACTCGCCGCGGTGATCGGCCTCGGCCTTGGCTACCTCGGCT
>JAUZGC010000118.1 GCA_030840105.1 Microbacteriaceae bacterium | reverse complement strand
CTGTGCGCCCCGGGATGTCGTAGAGGATGAAGGGCAGGTCGGTGGCATCGGCTATCAAGCGGAAGTGCGTGAGGACGCCGGCCTGCGTCGGCTTGTTGTAGTACGGCGTCACGATCATGTTGCCGTCGGCGCCGGCCTTCTCACTCTGGCGCGCGAGCTGCATGGCGTGCGCGGTCTCGTTCGACCCGCCCCCCGTGATGATCTTGGCGCGCCCTGCGGCGACATCCTTGCCCACCTCGACGAGGCGGATCTTCTCCGCGTCCGTCAGCGTGGAGGTCTCCCCCGTGGTGCCGGTGACCACGATGCCGTCGGCACCGGCCTCGATCACGTCGTTGATGTGCTTCTCGACGCCCGCCCAGTCGACCTCTCCATCGGCGGTGAACGGGGTGACCAGGGCGACCAGCACCTGGCCGAATGGGTTCGTAGAATCAGACACGAATTACAGGGTATCGTGCCTGCGCCGCAGCGGGTTGCCGTTGCCGTCGCTGTCGCCGCGATGCGGAGATCGCGGGCGACACGCCGTCGCAGCGGGCGATTCATGGGCGTGTCGTCGCGCGCATCCGCCGCCCGGCCACGGTTTCGTGCGCCCCGGCCGAGATCTTGCCCAGGATGGCAGCCTCGACGAGACCCCAGCTGAACATGACCATCGGGTAGTCGAAGCGCAGCACTTCAAAGCCAAGTGGCGCGGCCAGGGCGTCGCGCCGCAGATCTTTGTGCCGTTTACGCGCGCCATCGTGATTTTCCTTGCCATCAAGTTCGACGATAAGTCGATCACCGATGATGAGGTCCACGGCGCCGACGGCGGGAACCTCGACCTGCCCGGCGACAGCGATACCGAGACGTGCCAGCCGATACCGGATGAGGGATTCGAGTCCGCTGTCAGCATTGTCGGCGGCAAGCGCGAAGAGGGGAGCGATCTCTCGCGGCACGCTGGTCTTGAGCCGGGCCAATACGGTCCGCGAGATCCGACGTTGTCTCAGGGCGGACTCGAGTGCGACGAAGAACGCCTCCTCGCCGCAACACTGCGCAATCTGCTTGAGTGCATGAAAAAGCGAGACGCACCCGCCGTGCGGTGCGGGCAGTCCGACGCCTTCGTCCCAATGCACGACGCACGTGCACGGGGAGTGCACGCGTTCATGCCCGGTCGCGGTCATCCACACATGGACGCCGTCGTGCGGCATCACCCAGAGTCCCGCACGCTGAGCTGCGGATGCGCACCCGAGCGCACCGCCGTGCGCGATCGCAGAGCGAACCGCCGTGTCGAGGGAAGGAACGCAGTAGACGCCCATCCGCAAGCGATCCAGGCGCCCCGCCCGAACAGCCTCGTGCAGTGCGTGGCGGCTCGCGCCCTTTGCGGTCAGCTCACGTGTGTGCGCGACTCCGCCCAATGACACGCAAAGTTGCTGAATATCCTGTGGATCGAGCATGCCCAACTCTGCCGCCGGGCAATCGCCGAGGACATCGCCATGGCCGATTCTGTCGACAACTCACGCAGCGGAGGGCTGTTGAGGAGCCCCGGCTCGCGGGGAGACATCCGTCAGCTGCTTTCACAAGTCGATGACCGGCGACCGAACCCGCGCAGCCAGGCACCAGCTACCGCCCGGAACGCGGAGATGAGACCCGACACGCCGCACGAAGGCGTTCAGCGGCGGCGTGTCGCCCCCCATCTCCGCATCCGCGCAGAGGACAACGCATCCGCAGGGTACACATCCGCCCAGGGGTACACATCCGCGCAGGAACAAGCGCGACGCAGCGCGCGTAACGTCATGTCACACAGGACCAATCCCGGCCTCGGGCGCGTAGCCTCGAGGTCACCATGAACTGGCTCGCCTCACTCGCGATCGTGATCGGCCTCGTCGGCATCGCTGCCGCACTCGGCCTGGTCTGGCGTGCCCGCACTGGTCGCGTCCGCCCCGTGCACGCGAGCGCAGACGCCTCGGGCATCCGGCCGGCGGATGTCGCGAGCGAGGCCGTGTTCGGCCAACGCGCCACGCTGCTGCAGTTCTCGACCGAGTTCTGCGCGCCCTGTCGCGGCACGCGCGCAATTCTCGGTGAGCTGGCCGCACACCGCGACGGCGTGGTGCACGTGGATGTCGACCTCACGGATCGGCCCGACCTCGCCCGCCGCTTCAATGTCATGCAAACCCCGACAACGCTGCTCCTCGACGGTTCGGGCGCCGTGCGCGCCAGGATCGCAGGAGCACCTCGGCGCGACGAACTCATCATCCGACTCGACGAGATCTGGAGCGACCATGCCCGCATCGCCTGACGAGACGCCCGCCGTCTCATCCGCACCGTCCGCTCCCGTTGCGCCCACGGCCGTCACGCCCAAAGCCATCGACCCGCGCGGTCCCCGCTTCGGCGCCGGCATCACGGCCGTGCTGCTGCTGATCGTCGTGTTCCTCGGCTTAGCCGGCCTCACGACCGCCGCGTTCGTGCTGCTCCTGCTCGCGGCCGCCCTCTTCGCGTGGGGCGCATTCGCCGGCATCCAGAGGCATCCGTACGGCCTTCTCTTCAAGCGCGTCGTACGCCCGCGGCTCGCGCCACCTGCCGAACTCGAGGATGCGGCCCCGCCGACGTTCGCGCAGGGCATCGGCCTGGTTGTGACCGGCCTCGGTGTCATCCTGCACCTGTTCGGTGTGCCTTACATCCTCGTCATCGCGGCGGCTCTCGCCTTCATCGCCGCCTTCCTCAACTCCGTCTTCGGGTACTGCATCGGCTGCCAGATCTTCCTTCTGCTCGTGCGCGCCGGCGTCATCCGCCCACACCGCGCGGTCATCGGATAGTCGCGGGCGCGTTGCTGTTAATACCCCACTTCGAGGCACGGCTGGGCGCGAGCGACGCTAGGCTTGACGGGCTCGGTGGCGATAATCGCCGCCGGGTTCCGTTCGCCAGTCCCGGGTGATCCCGGAACTCACAGGAGGTTTCCCATGCCACTTACCAGCGAAGCAACAACGGTCTGGACAGGAGACCTGAAGTCGGGTTCAGGCACTCTGACGCTGGATTCCTCCCACGCCGCTGAGTTCGAAGTCAGCTGGGCGGCCCGCTCCGAGGGCCGGACCGGAATCACGAACCCGGAGGAGCTGCTCGGTGCGGCGCACTCATCCTGCTTCTCAATGAAGTTCTCGAGCGACCTCGCGTCGTTCGGCGCCACGCCGGAGAACCTCCAGGTCACGGCCGCGGTCACCTTTGACCCCGCAGAAGGCATCACGGGAAGCCACCTGGTCGTCACAGCGCGGGTTCCCGGCATCAGCGATGACGACTTCCAGCGGCTGGCCGAAGAGGCGAAGAAGACGTGCCCGGTGTCTCGCGCTCTCGTCGGCATCCCGATCACGATCGAAGCCACACTCGCGTAGCGATGGCAGAATCCCCCGCGAGACGGCCGGAGGCGAGTCAGCCTGATTCGCTGCGTGTGCTGGTCGCAGGCGCATCCGGCATGATCGGCACGGAGCTGTGCCGCCAACTCGAGGAGAGCGGCCACACGGTGCTGCGACTCGTGCGCGGCCGGCCGACGTCGACCAGCGAGTTCAACTGGGCACCCGCGGCGCGCATGATCGACTTCACGCTCATGGACCGCGCGGATGCCGTCGTCAACCTCTCCGGCGCCTCGCTCAGCCACCTGCCGTGGACGCCCCGCTACCGGAAACTGATTCTCGAGTCGCGCCTGCAAGCCACGCACACTCTCACGGACGCCATGCGGATGGCATCCGCTCCACCACGAGTCTTCATCAGCGCATCGGCCGTCGGATACTACGGCGACCGGCCGGGCGAAAGGCTCACCGAGCAGTCGCCGAGAGGCGAGGGCTTCCTCGCCGATGTCGTCGACGCCTGGGAGAACGCCGCGCAGCTCGCGCCGGAGCAGACGCGCGTCGTCACGATCCGCAGTGGAATCGTGCTCGGGCACGGGGGCGCCATGGGTCCGCTCCTGCCGCTCGCGAGGCTCGGCCTCGCCGGCCCCCTCGGCACGGGCGGGCAGGTCTGGCCCTGGATCAGCCTGCACGACGAGGCAGCGGCCATCCGTCATCTGCTCACGTCGGGCCTGGCCGGCCCGGTGAACCTCGTCGGACCGACGCCGGTGACCTCGTATGCGCTCCTCAAGCAGCTGGCGAAGACTCTGCACAGGCCTTTCGGGATCCCGGTGCCTGAGCTGATGATCGAACTTGTGCTTCAGGAAGCCGGGCACGACATGCTGCTCTCCAGCCAGAAACTGTTGCCGACGCGCCTCGTCGATGACGGATTCAGGTTCCGTCACGAAACGGTCGCTCAGGCGATCGACTGGCTGCTGACGCGGTAGAGCCGGATCGCCTCGCGCAGCGCGTGGCGCGCGCGGCGACGATCCCCGGATGCGTCGTAGGCGAGACCCAGCCGGAACCAGGCACGCCAGCTCTCCGGCTCCGCCTCGACCTCGGCGCGAAAGACGGGGAACTGGGCGTCTGCAGCATCGCGCACCGGCCGACCGCTCACGTGGTGCGGCAGGTCGTCGATGGGAAGGCCGCCCTCGGCCTCGAGGATGTGCACCAGCTTTTCGGTGCGGAAACCGAAGAGAAGCTCACGCCCGATCGCCCAGGCGGCTATCACGGGGAGCACGAAGAGCGCGACGCCCATCGCCACGCCGACAGGCGCGGCGGAAGCCATCAGCAACACGGCCCGCTGCCCGACCAGCACCAGGTAGAGCGCGAGCAGGACCGCCATCGCAATGGCGGCGAGACGCCCCTTCATCCGCAGTACCGCACTATTCGCCGTCCCGCACTATTCGCCGTCCCGCACTATTCGCTGTCATCAAGGCGCGCAGCGTCAGCGCCCTCTGACTGTGCCGCGATCCCGAGGTCGACGAGCTTGTCGAGACCGACGGTGACGCCGCGCGCACGCGCGGTAGCGCGAATGGCGAGCAGGATGCCCGCCTCGTAGGCAGTCGATTCGATCGTGTCGTGCGCGATCGTTAGCACCTCGCCAGGACCGCCGAAGAGCACCTCCTGGCGTGCCACGATGCCCTGCATGCGCAGGCTGTGGATCGGCACGCTCGCGACCTGCTGGCCGCGTGCGCGCTGGTCGGTGTGGGGAGCGGCGACGGGACCGCGGTCCGCGCGCGCCGAGCCGATGAGTTCGGCCGTGCGGACGGCCGTGCCGGACGGCGAGTCGACCTTGCCCGCACCGTGCGCCTCGATGATCTCGATCGAGTCGTAGAACCGTGCGGCGACTGTCGCGAACGCGGTCGCAAGGGCCGACCCAAGCGAGAAGTTGGGAACGATGACGACGCCGGTTCCCTCGTGGGTGGCGACGAGACGTTCGAGTTCGCTGATGCGTTCGGCCGACCAGCCGGACGTGCCGACGAGCACATTGAGCCCATTCTCGACCGCGAACTCGACGACGCCAGGGCTCACGGCCGGCAGCGTCATGTCCACGACGACGTCAGCGCCGAGCATGTCGGCGAGAGGGGATTTCGAGTCGAGGGAGGCGACAAGCTCCAGGTCGGTCGCGGCCTCGATCAGCCGAACAGTCCCGGAACCCAGCTTGCCGGTTGCTCCCACCACGGCGACGCGAATATTCACCGTCTCAATCTAGCCGGTGTCCCGGCTCGCCGACGGCGGCACATACGCTGGATGCATGGTGTCGTTTATCGAGGTTCCCACGACGGATGCGCGCGCCGTACGGCTGCTCAGCGACTACTTCGCGAACCGGGAGCTGACCTTTCCATCCGCCCAGGGCACCTACGTGACGAAGCTCCCTGCCGCGGAGCATTTCGTGCCGCCGACCGGTGTCTTCCTCCTCGCGCTCGACGATGAGTCGTCCCCGATCGGATGCGGAGGCATCCGGAGAATCGAGGGTCGCCCACGCGTGGATGGACCACAGAGCTCGGACCCGGCGACGCAGGCCGCGATCAGCTTTGAGGTCAAGCACCTCTGGGTCGATCCGGGGAGCAGGGGAACCGGCACGGGCAAAGCCATCCTCGACGAACTGGAGCGGCGGGCCGTGGCGTTCGGCTCCGACGAGCTCGTCCTCGACACCAACGCGAGCCTCGAAGCCGCCGCCCGGCTCTATCGCCGGACCGGCTACCTCGACATCCCGCCGTACAACGACAATCCCAACGCGACCAACTGGTACGCCAAGCCGCTGCGCTGACCGGATGGGCCGAACTAGACCGGCTGGACCTCCGGCAGGCCCGTGCGCAGCTCGACCGGCAGGTGGCCGAGGTCGTTGTGCACCACGAGCACGGGCGGCTTGGCCGACCTGACCCGGATGATCGTGAGCCCACAGTTGGCCTGGTTGAGTCCGAGCCAGCGCCAGTCCGGTGCGTCGAATACGTGCCGTACGAACCACCCGATGACGAAGTTGTGGGTGATCAGGAGGTCGTGGCGGTCACCGAGCGCCGGCGTCAGGAACTCGCCGACGGCATCCGCCATCTGGGCCCTGCCTGCCTCGATCTCCGCCTCGGTCACCGCTCCGAAG
>JAUZGC010000096.1 GCA_030840105.1 Microbacteriaceae bacterium | reverse complement strand
GCCGTAGACCGCATTGAGTGCGGTGACGATCGGTTTCACGATCGAAAATTTCACGTTTCCGCCGGTGATGCCCTGGAATCGCTGGCTGCGCAACGGGACGCTGCCCTGGACGTTGCCGACCCACGTGGCCTGTGAGATCTTCGTCGTCGACGTGACGAGCCAGTTCTCGAGCGAATGGTCTGTCGTGCCCGTCTTTCCGAAGATCGGTACCCCATCGCGGGGGTTCGCCGAAGCCGCCGTCCCACCGCTCCGCAGCACACCCTGAAGCGCGTAAATGACGCCCGCGGCAACCTTGGGATCGATCGGGTTCGTCGAGCACACGCTCTTCGGCACCGGATGGTCGCTGCCGTCGGCGGCGGTGATCTTGTCGATCGCGATCGCGCTGCAGGCGACGCCGCCATTGGCCAAGCCCGCATACGCGGTCGCCATCGAAAGCGGCGCGATGTAGTTGGTGCCGATGACGGACGAGGGGTTCGCCATGAAGCGGTTGACTCGCTCGTTGGCGCCGTGCAGCAGGAGGGACTGTGCGCTCTGCTTGATACCGCACAGGTCGAGTTTCGTGGCCATCATCGCAAACGCGGAGTTCACGGATTCCGCGGTCGCTGCGAGCACGCCCAGCCTCGTTGCCGACCCTTCGTCGTTGGCGACTTGCCAAGGGGCCCCGCCGATGTCGGCGCAGGGCGGGCTGCTGTGGAATCTCGACTGGGCGAACGTGTGTTGGGAGGCATCAATCGTTTCATTGAGCGAATGGCCTTCCTTGAGCCACTCGACAAGGTCGAACATCTTGTACGCGGATCCGGTCTGGAATCCCTCCGACCCGCCGTACGCGTAGTCGGTGTTGTAGTTGATCGCCGTCGTGCCAGGCGCAGGGCTGCCCGTATTGTCGTACGGACGGTTCTGCGCCATCGTGATGATGCGACCGGTGCCGACTTCGGTCGAGACATTGGCCGCGCCGAGGTCAAGACGCGGACTCGTCGGCGGGATGTACGCGCTGATCGCTTGTTGAGCCACCGTTTGCAGGTCGAGGTTGAGGGTCGTGTAGATCTTCAGCCCGCCGCGATTGAGGTACGACGTGCGTTCGTCGGTGGTCTTGCCGAAGATCGGATCCTTCAGGATGACGCGCTGGACGTAGTCGCAGAAGTATGCCGCGTTGAGCTGCTGGGCTGTCATGCATCCGCTCGCCCGGGGCGTGATCTTGGGCTCGAGCTTTGTTGCCACCGCCTCGTCGTGCTGGGCGCGGGTGATCTTGCCGGTCTTGAGCATGTTATTGAGGACGTAATCGCGCCGGGCGAGCGTCTCCTTGTATCCGTCGGCCGCGCCATTGACCTTGTTCGCCGGCTGGTCGATCCTGAGGGTATCCGGGTTGTTCGGGATCGCCATGAGCGTGGCCGCCTGCGCCAGCGTGAGGTTCTTCGCCGAGACGCCGAAGTAGTACTCCGACGCGGATTCGATGCCGTAGATCCGGCCACCGAAGAGCGCAATGTTGAGGTAGCTCAGCAGGATCTCGTTCTTGCTGTAACGCTTCTCGAGCCCGATCGCGTAACGCATCTCACGTAGTTTGCGAACGGGGTCGACGGCCGTCGCGTCGTCATAGCACTTGCGATACCGCAGATTCTCGGGAGAGTTCACGGTCTCCGGAGTGGCCGGATTGAGCACCTGCGACTCGCACTTCTGCACCAGGATGTTCTTGACGTACTGCTGCGTGATGGATGACCCGCCCTGAACATCCTTTTTCAGCAACGTGAGCACCGCCCCGCGCAGCGTTCCGGTTAGGTCAACGCCGCCGTGCTCATAGAAGCGGGGATCCTCGGTCGCGATCGCCGCATCCCTCACTGCAGGCGCGATATCGGCCCAGCCAACCTCCACGCGATTCTGCGCATAGAAGGTGGCGATCGGAACCGACTGGCCGCCCTTGGTCGCAAACATCGTCGACGCCTGTGCGAGCGGGTCGACCTTGATGTACTCCGGCAGGCCGTCAAACGCGCCGATGCTGTCCTTGGCCGCCATCCCGGTCACCGCCAGGGCCGGTGCGATAGCCGCCGTGACGAGGAGCCCGGCGACGGCACTCAGCGCGACAAAACCCGTAAGCGCTCCAAGAGCCCGCCATGGTCTGTGCTCAGTCGCACCCATGGCGCCATGATACGCGCCGCGGGTCGACTCCCAAATGTCTGAAACTAGGCCATTGACAGAGACCGGCCAGCACCGCCAGAATCAGTCAACGTCCGCACCACCTTCTCTCAAGCGATAGGTAGTGAACCATGAGTGACAGAACGAAAACGGCCTCGGATGCTCCGCCAGCGGCAGACGCGGATGCCGCGGATCTCGCGAAACTCGGCTACAAGCAGGAACTTCACCGCGGGATGTCCGGGTTCTCCAATTTCGCGGTCTCGTTCTCGATCATCTCGATCCTGGCCGGATGCATCACCTCGTACTCGATCGCACTGAAGTCCGGCGGCCCGGCAGCGATCAACCTCGGCTGGCCCATCGTCGGCCTCTTTGTGCTCTGTGTGGCACTCGCGATGGCTGAGGTGTGTTCGCGGTACCCCACGGCCGGAGGCCTCTACTTCTGGGCAGGACGCCTGGCCAAGAAGAACAAGCGCCAGTGGGCATGGTTCGTCGGATGGTTCAACTTCCTCGGTGAGATCGCCGTCACGGCCGCGATCGATTTCGGCGCTGCGGTGACAATGATGGCTTTCGCGAAGCTGACCTTCGGCGTGGAGCCGAACCCGTTCAATACCTTCGCGCTGTTCGTCGTCCTCATCGTCGTGCATGGTTTGCTCAACACGTTCGGGGTCAACCTCGTCAGCTTCCTGTCCAATATCTCGGCGTGGTGGCACATCGTCGGAGTCGCGATCATCGTCGCCGTGCTCTGGATCCTGCCGACAAGCCACCAGCCGTTCAGCTGGACGCTGACGGCGACGCACAACGAGACCGGCTGGTCGTTCGCGCCGTACGTGTTCCTGATGGGCCTGCTCATGGCCCAATACACATACACGGGCTACGACGCATCGGCGCACGTGGCCGAGGAGACCAAGAATGCGTCGCGCGCAGCCCCCAGGGGAATTGTCATGAGTGTGCTCGTCTCTGTGATCGGCGGGTGGATCCTGCTGTTCTCGATCACGGCTGCCATCCAGGACGGCTCGGAAGCAGGCCTCACGAAACTTGCTGCGTCGGCCACAGGGTTGCCGCCCGCGCAGATCTTCCTCGACGCGCTCAACAATCCGACGATGGCGAAGTTCCTGCTCTTCATCGTCTGCGGGGCGCAATTCTTCTGCGGGATGGCATCCGTCACAGCGAACTCGCGGATGAGCTATGCATTCTCCCGCGACCGCGCGATCCCCGGGTCGAGTCTCTGGGCTGTGGTCAACCCACGCACGGGCACCCCGACCAACTCGATCTGGCTCTGCGTCGCCTGCTCGATCGTCCTCGCCGCACCGGCACTCTTCAACATCACCGCGTATCTGGCCGTGACATCGATTGCGGTCATCGGCCTCTACATTGCGTACGTCACCCCCGTTTTACTGCGCCGGCTGAACAAGGGCTTCGAGCCGGGACCGTGGAACCTGGGCAGATGGAGCCCACTCGTCGGCTGGATTGCGATCGTGTGGGTTGTCTTCATCTGCATCCTCTTCGTGCTGCCCCCCGTATCGCCCATCACGATCGATACGTTCAACTACGCTCCGATTGCGGTCGTCGCCGTTGCGATCCTTGCCACCGCGCTCTGGTTCGCCAAGGGCAAGAAGCACTTCATGACCAGGGAAGAGGCCGCACATCTCACGATCGACGCCGAGAAATTGCTCGAGGGGTAGGGCACCCAATCAGTGATGCACCAACGACGGAGCCCGCGCTGGTTGACGCGGTCCTGCAACCCGTGCGAGGCCACATGGCGTTCGAGTCCTGTGTCGAGCAGCTGGGTTCCGCCATCCAGCTCGGAGTGTTTCCGCCGGGAAGCAAACTTCCGCCAGAGCGTGAGTTGGCGGCGAAGCTCAGTGTTTCGCGCGCGACCCTGCGGGAGGCGATCAGCGCGCTGCGGGACGCGGGTTTCGTGACGACGACCAGAGGGCGTGGCGGGGGAACGGTGGTTCAGTCGATTGATGATGGTCGATCATCCGACCATCGCGAGAACGAGGACAGGCGAGCGGAGATCAACGACATTGTGATCTTCCGCTCCATCATCGAGCCGGGTGCCAGCTACCAGGCCGCGTCCACACCGCTGACCGACGAGGGGAAACATTTGCTGACCACCTGCTTGCGCGACTTCGACAACGTCTCCTCACCGGCCGACTATCGCCGGGCGGATGCCCGCCTGCACCTGGCGATCTCGTCGGTCTGTGGATCAGCGGAGCTCGCCAAGTCATGCGGCACTGTCCAGACCAAGATCCACCAGTTCCTCGAGGAGATCCCGTTCCTGCAGAAGAACATCGAAAAGTCGGATGAGCAACACCGAAAGATCGTGCACTCCATCCTCGAGGGCGACGCGGATGCCGCCCGCTTCGTGATGGCAGAGCATTGCGATGCGACCGCGGCGCTTGTGAAGGGACTCGTGAAATGACAGCTCACCCGCGGAACGACCGCATGCTGACCGTCGAGCAGTTGACGGCCTCGATCGACAGCGGTGAAACGGACACGGTCATCCTCGCCTTCACCGACATGCAGGGCCGGCTCCAGGGAAAGCTCCTGCACGCCCAGTTCTTTGTGGATTCGGTGCTGGTCCACGGCACTGAAGGCTGCAACTACCTGCTGGCCGTCGACGTCGAGATGAATACCGTCGACGGCTACGACCTCACGTCCTGGGAGAAGGGCTACGGCGACATGGTCTTCGACCTGGACCTGGATACCATCCGCCGCCTGCCGTACCGCGAGGGCAGCGTGATGATCCAATGCGACCTCAGCCTCACCGACGGCAGTCCCGTCACGGTGTCTCCGCGTGCCATGCTGCGCAAGCAGGTCGAGAAGGCGGCGGCGCACGGCTGGAAAGCCCTGGCAGGCACGGAACTCGAGTTCATGGTTTACAACGACAGCTTCGAGGATGCCTGGGCGAAGAACTACCAGGGCCTCACGCCCGCGAACCAGTACAACGTCGACTACTCAATCCTCGGCTCCGGCCGCGTCGAGCCGCTGCTGCGCACGATCCGCAACACCATGTACCAGGCCGGAATGACCGTCGAATCAGCCAAGGGGGAGTGCAATCTTGGCCAGCACGAGATCGCCTTCAAGTACGACGAGGTGATCACGACGGCAGACAACCACTCCGTTTACAAGACCGCAGCCAAGGACATCGCGCATCAGCTCGGCCAGGCCATCACCTTCATGGCCAAGCCGAACGAGCGCGAGGGCAGTTCGTGCCACATCCACATGTCGCTTCGCGGACTGGACGGCGATCTGGTGTTCTGGGACGAGGAGAAGCACGAGCGCACAGCGCTCTACGACCACTTCGTCGCCGGTGTGCTCAAGACCATGCACGAGTTCACGCTGTTCTACGCGCCGAACATCAACTCATACAAGCGATTCGTGCGCGGATCCTTCGCGCCGACCGCCGTCGCGTGGGGCCTCGATAACCGAACCTGCTCGGTGCGCCTGGTCGGCCATGGGCAGAGTGCTCGGATGGAGAACCGTCTTCCCGGCGGTGACGTCAACCCGTACCTTGCGCTCACGGCGATGCTCGCGGGCGGCCTGTACGGAATCGAACACGAGCTCGCGCTCGAGCCGGCCACCGTGGGCAACGCCTACGAGTCCGATGCCTCGACCGTCCCAACGACGCTGCGCGAGGCGCGCGACACGTTCGCCAACTCGGCGATCGCCCGCGAGGTCTTCGGCGAGGATGTCGTCAAGCACTATGTGAACTACGCGGATGTCGAGCTGGCAGCGTTCGAATCCGCGATCACCGACTGGGAACTCCGCCGCGGGTTCGAAAGGCTCTAGACGCACCATGAAATTTCCCGACTCCGCCTTCTCAGGCGGCGGAACCCACACCGTCATCAACCCGGCAACCGCGGAGCCTCTCGTCGACGTGCGGTTGGCAGACCTCCGCGAAACGGATGCCGCGATCGAGCGGGCGCACCGCGCATTCCCGGCGTGGCGGGAAATCACACCGGGCGAACGCGCGCGGCTGCTGCGCGCCTTCGCCGCAACGGTCGAAGACCACATCGGCGAACTCGCCTGGCTCGAGGTCGCCAACGCCGGGCACACGATCGGAAACGCCCGCTGGGAGGCGGGCAATGTGCGGGACGTGCTCAACTACTACTCCGCCGCGCCCGAGCGCCATTTCGGCCGCCAGATCCCTGTGCCAGGCGGCGTCGACATCACTTTTCACGAACCGCTCGGCGTCGTCGGCGTCATCGTGCCGTGGAACTTCCCCATGCCCATCGCGGGGTGGGGGTTCGCGCCCGCGCTCGCGGCAGGCAACACCGTCGTCCTCAAGCCCGCCGAGCTGACGCCGCTCACGGCGATGCGTATCGCCGAGCTTGCCCTCGAGGCAGGGCTCCCCGAGGGTGTGCTCACCGTCGTGCCGGGGAAGGGGGCGGTCGTCGGCGAGCGGTTCGTGACGCATCCGCTCGTTCGCAAGGTGTGTTTCACGGGCTCGACGAGCGTCGGCCAGGGCATCATGCGCGGCAGCGCCGACCAGATCAAGCGGGTGACGCTCGAACTTGGTGGCAAGAGCGCGAACATCGTCTTCGATGACGCCGACATCGAGCTCGCCGCGGCGAGCGCGCCGGGCGGTGCGTTCGACAACGCGGGCCAGGACTGTTGTGCGCGCTCTCGGATCCTCGTGCAGCGGAGCGTTTACGATCGCTTTCTTGAACTGCTCGAGCCTGCCGTCAAGGATTTCAGGGTCATGGACCCACGGGAGCCGGAGTCGCAGATGGGGCCGCTCGTCTCGGCTAAGCAGCGTGACACGGTCGCCGGATACATCGACGCGGCCGAGGTGGCGTTCGCGGGCGCCACTGTCCATGACGACGGATTCTGGCTGCCGCCCACCGTTGTGCTGCCGACCTCGTCGGACGACCCGATGTGGCGCACGGAGCTGTTCGGCCCCGTCGTTGCGGTCATGCCATTCACCGACGAAGCGGATGCGATCGCCAAGGCCAACGACTCGGAGTACGGTCTCTCTGGCTCGATCTTCACACGCGACGTGGGCCGTGCGCTGCGCGTCGCCAGGGGAGTGGAGTCGGGCAACCTGTCCATCAACTCGCACTCCTCCGTGCGGTATTGGACGCCGTTCGGCGGGTTCAAGCAGTCCGGCCTCGGGCGCGAACTCGGTCCGGATGCGCCGGACTCCTTCTCCGAGGTGAAGAACGTCTTCATCTCCACGGCCAACTAGAGCCAGCAGCAACCGGCGGCAATAGCCGTTGTGACGGTGAACGAAAGGTAGTGCACAGAACCATGGGCGGAAGACTCGAAGGCAAGGTCGGCGTGATCACGGGCGGCTGTTCGGGGATCGGCCTCGCCACGGCGAGGAAGTTTGCGGCGGAGGGGGCCAGGGTCGTGATCGGGGACCTCGACGAAGTCAACGGACCGCGCATCGCGGACGAGATCGGCGGATCCTTCATCAAGGTCAACGTGGCGGACGAGTCAGAGGTCGAGGCGCTGTTCGCGCACGCCAAGGCGACGTTCGGCAGCGTCGACATCGCCTTCAACAACGCGGGAATCTCGCCGGCAGACGACGACTCGATCCTCAAGACCGGGATCGAGGCATGGAACAAGGTGCAGCAGGTCAACCTCACGAGTGTCTACCTGTGCTGCAAGGCGGCGCTGCCGTACATGCTCGAACAGGGCAAGGGCTCGATCATCAACACGGCGTCGTTCGTCGCGATCATGGGCGCCGCGACCTCGCAGATCTCGTACACCGCGTCCAAGGGTGGCGTGCTCGCGATGACCCGTGAGCTTGGCGTTCAGTTCGCGCGCAAGGGCATCCGGGTGAATTCGCTGTGCCCCGGTCCGGTCAACACCCCCCTGCTGCAGGAACTGTTCGCCAAGGATCCGGAACGTGCCGCGCGCCGCCTGGTCCATGTGCCGATGGGTCGCTTCGCCGAGCCCGACGAGATCGCCAATGCGGTTGTCTTCCTCGGCAGTGACGAGTCCAGTTTCATCACGGCAACCGACTTCCTCGTCGACGGAGGTCTGTCAAACGCCTACGTGACGCCCCTGGACTCCGACTTTGACTGACGCGCCCATGATCGGCATTAGCACGTACCGCCAGCCGGCCGACTGGTCGAGCTGGAAAGGCGTGCGCGCGGACCTCCTGCCGGCGGCGTACGCGGAGTCCGTTGCCGCCGCCGGGGGTGCGCCCGTGCTGATCCCGCCGGTCGCATCCGCGGCGTCCGCTCACGCGGTCATCGTCCGACTCGACGGTCTCATCATCTCCGGTGGTGCTGATGTCAACCCGGCCCGGTACGGCGAGACCCCCGACGAGAACGTGAGCGTCTGGTACGAGGATCGTGACGCATCCGAGTTGTGGCTGCTTGATGCGGCGAAGGATGTCTCCCTCCCCGTGCTCGGGATCTGTCGGGGCATGCAGCTCATGGCCGTCCATGCGGGCGGTCGGCTGGTTCAACACCTGCCCGACGTCGTGGGCCACGCGATGCATGGGGGAAGCGCGAACGGCTATTCGCACCTCGACGTGACGGTCAAGCCGGGTCACCGTATTTCCGGACTCCTCGGGCCGGAGGTCATCGCCGCCTGCCACCACCACCAGGCGGTCGCATCCCATCCGGGTTTCGTCGGCACCGCGCGTGACGTGGACGGCGTTGTGCAGGCCATGGAGTCCGAGGGCGAGCGCTTCGAGCTCGCCGTTCAGTGGCATCCGGAGACCGCCGAGGACGGACGCCTCTTCGCCGGGCTCGTCGTGGCCGCGCAGGAGTTCGCTCGCCAGCGCAGTTAGTTCTCGCGACCGTTAGCCCTCGCGACCGTTAGCCCTCGTCGGCGCGAAGCTTGTCACAGAGGACGGCGAGCTGGGCGAGATCGTCGGTGTCCAGCGCGCCGCCGACCCGCGCCGTGATCGACGCCATGTGTTCGACCGCGACACGTCGGAAGAGGGCGAACCCCTCATCGGTCAGACGGATGAGCGTGCCGCGGGCATCCTTCGGATCCGGCGCCTTCTCGACGTAGCCGCGGCCGGCCAGGCGGTCGATCAAACGGCTCAGGCTCGGCTGGGCGAGCAGGGTCTGCCGGTTCAGGTCGCGCTGCCTGAGTTCACGACCCGGTTGGCGTGACAGGTTGAACAGCACGTCGTATTCGTTCAATGAGATGTCGCGCGTGGGGAACTCCGCAGCGATCGTGCGCATCACCGCGACCTGGGCTCTGAACAGGGATTCCCACGCCGTGACGGCGTCGACTCGGGTACTCACGGGATCGCTCCTCTTCGCCTTGCAGACAACAAGCGGAGCGCGCTCACAAGACGCGCACCGGCGGTTGATGTACCGCGATCCCATTCTCGATGCAAACGTATCGAATTAGCGAGCGGAGGCGAAGAATGCTGCTCGCTAACGGGACCGTTAACGTGATTGAGGGCCGACCGCAGAGGCTTGCGGTCGGCCCTCTCCCTTGCACCAAGAGTGTCCTGCAATCACATTTCACGCTTCGTTGCCACAGCAAACAACTAACGCTCTTGAACTCTATAACGAACGGATAACGTGCGCTAGTTATCAGTTCGTTATTTTTCTGCGAGTTTCATATGTCACCCATATGGGGTAGCCGATAGCCGGGAATGTCAATATTCCGGGGTCTTTTTCTTTCCCGACTTTTGGGCTAAAAGAGGTCGGGGCTGGGGGCGCTCGCGTAACGGATGGACACATCCGCATGGCGGTCAAAACGGTACCCGACGCCGCGCACGGTGCGCACGATGTCCTCGTAACGGCCGAGCTTGGAGCGCAGACGGCGCACGTGCACGTCGATAGTCCGCTCATTGGGCACTTCGTCGTCGTGGGCGTCCCAGAGCGACGCGATGAGCTCCGCCCGCTCGATCGTGCGGCCCTCGCGCAGCACGAGGTACTGCAGGAGTTCGAATTCCTTATAGGTCAAGGCGGAGTTCTCGTTGTCGAGGGTGAGGCGCTTGCGCGAGATGTCGACGACGACGCCTCCGGATGCACGGTCCTCCTCCTCTTCGGAGGTGTGGCGGTGCTTGGCAATCGCGGCGGGGTCCTGCAGGGCCAGGCGCACGACGTCGACGTCGCGTCCGCCGGCACCCTCTGGCGCCAGGGCGACGGCGGCGTAGGTTTCTGCCCCGGGTGCGATCTCGGCGGTGAGTTGTTTGAGCGCCTCAACGATACGGCCGAGGTCGGTGCCGGCTGCGGCGGCCTTGGCCTCATCGATGCCGACGTAGAGCACGAACCCGCGGGCCTCTGCGCCGTCAGGCACGGCACGAATTCGAGGTGCGGGTGCCGCTGGTGCGGGTGCCGCTGGCGCGGCGACGAGACGGCGGGAGGGAGAGGAATTGTCGATGTGTGCGAGAGACATGGCGTGAAGTCCTTTGGGATGATGCGAGGAATCCGCCGCGTTCCTGGTTGCCCAGTG
>JAUZGC010000289.1 GCA_030840105.1 Microbacteriaceae bacterium | reverse complement strand
GGTGGTGCGAACTCGACAAGCAAGTCGAGAAGAGCGGTGAGTCGCTTACGGCCGAGATGTCCCATGGTCTGCTTCGCGGCTTCGGCTACGTCGTGATCGAGGCGACTCAGTAAAGCCCTGCCCGCGGCAGTGATCCGGTTGATACTTCGTCGGCGATCCTTCGCGTCAGTCTGCCGTACAATCAGTCCCTCGCGCTCGAGACCCGAAACGAGGCGAGTCAGATCGGAATCGCGCGTGACCATCCGCTCTCCGATCTCGGTGCACGATAGTCCGCCCCGTGCGGCCGCGCGGAGAATTCGAAGGACGTTGTATTGGGAAGGCGAGAGGCCCGCCCCGCTGGTAATCGCAGTGGACCGTTCCGCGGCCAGCCATGCGGCCCGAACCAGGGCGATAAGCACTTCCTCTTCGAGTGAATCATGGATCGCCATTGCGGCGGCAGGTGTTGGAACGGACATGAGTCCATATTACTCCTCGCGAGGAGTATTTGTCAAGCCCCGCACCTTTAACCCGCGGGCCGGACCACCTCAACCGTGCACCCCTCCTAGCGCCTGGCGACATTTTTCTCGGCATCTTGTCGAAAATGTCCAGGCTTGTTCGACGCTTTAGTGACGGGCGCCGATAACGGGAGCGATACCGGACTGTCCGGCCCCAGTGGGCCCCTGATCGAGAACCATTACCCCAAACGGAAGGATCGATGAGAAAGCTGATTATTCACGAATTCGTGACGCTGGACGGCGTGATGCAGGCGCCGGGCGGAAAAGATGAGGATCGAGATGGCGGCTTCGAGCATGGCGGCTGGACGCTGCCTTACTGGCACAATGACATCGGTAAGACTTTCGGCGAGCTGATGCAGGGTGTGGATGCCTTTCTGCTCGGCCGGCGCACGTACGTGACTCACGCCGAGGCGTTCGAGCCGATGGCTGTGGGAGACCAGTTCGGCGATCTCATGAATGCGCCGAAAAAGTACGTGGTGTCGAAGACACTCAAGAAACCGATCTGGCGCGACACCACGATCATCAGGGACAACGTCATCGATGCGGTGACCGCACTGAAGGCCCAGCCCGGCGGCAATATCCTGACCGACGGCAGCAGCCAGCTCGTGCACGCGTTGCTCGAGCACGATCTGGTCGACGAGCTGCATCTGACTCTTTATCCGCTGACATTAGGGAGCGGCAAGCGCGTGCTGCCGAATGGGCTCTACACGACGTTCGGTCTAACGTCTGCGACACCGTATCCGACCGGCGTCGTAGGCTTACACTACACACGTCAGCGTTAGACTCTGCGTTGGAGTTTGCGTACGCTTAGCTCGCGAGTTCATAAGGCTTGCAGCCTTTGCGTTTTCTCCGCAGTCTAAGCAAGCAGGATAATTACTAGTAGGCGGCGGACCACTTACGGGAGAGGTACAGCTTTTGAAGCGTCGAGAATACTTGACTACGGCGATCGGCCTACTCTTCGCTACGCCCCCCGCGGCCGCGCAACATCCGGCCTCGGCGGTCACGACTGCACGGGAGATCTATGCGACGATCTCCCGCGCGGACACGCTCGCTCTGCGTGCGCTACTCTCAACTGAGCTACGTTGGATCCTCGGTAGCAGCGGCGCGGTCGCCACGAAGCAACAGCTGCTCGGTGCCGCGAGCCGCCCGATCCCTGACGTCCGGCTCGAATACCAGGTGGACAGCGTCGAGGCGCTGGAGCGGGGTGGTGTGGCGACCGTTGACTATCTCCTCACCAGCCGCCGCACGTTCCGTGAGTACCAGACAGTATTCACCTCGCGTGCTAGCGATACCTTCATCCAAGAGAACGGCCGCTGGCGGCTAATTCGGCACGCGCAGACGTGGGTCGTGCACCCGCCGGACACGACGAGCATGGATTCGCTTCACCTCGCGGCGTTCGTCGGCCGCTACGACCGAGGGCACGGGTACATCGACGACGTTCACTTTCAGGGCGGTCACTTGGTAGCGCAGTCGTCCTACGAGGCGCTGATGGGCGCGCCCGGGGCGCACTTGTATCCGGTCTCACAGAATACTTTCAGCCCGGAGCGCACGGCGCCGATGATCGTCTTCGAACGCGATGCACGCGCGCGAGTAACCGGCTACGTCCAGCAGCAACCGGACGGCACTATCGCCCGGGCTCCGCGGCTTGGCGCCCATGAGCCGCCGCCTAACGAACGCTGAAACTGACGAGCGCTCTTTGGAGTTGCGCGGGCTGCCCCCGCGCCTCTTATTGAGCGCGTTCGCAGCTTAGCTAAGGCGTTAGGTAGCTCCCAGGAGATCAGTGTATGGTTAGCGCTCTGTGGTGCCTATCCGCGTTTCCTTTTGCTCTCGCGGCGTGCGCAGGACACGCGGCAAGCGTAGCTCCGTCGGCACAATCTGCATCGGTTCAACAATGCGGCGTCCCAGCACAACCCTACTTCGAATTTCAGGTCGAGTCACCAGCACGAGGTATCCCCGATTCAACCCATCCACATCCGACGGTCGATCCCTTTGCGGCTAAGATGAGTGACTCCGGCGCGACTATTGTTCAATTCGTCGTTGATACATCGGGCCGTCCCGTCGCGTCGACGTTCAAGATTCTCAAAACACCATCGGACGCTATGTCCAGGAGTGTGAGATCTGTCTTTATGGCTTGGCGCTTTCGGCCCGCTCGCGTTGCGTCGTGTCCCGTTCCACAACTTCTTCAGACAGCGGTCGTCGAATGATCAACGTCGCGGCGCTCGCTACCTAACGGTAGTTGCAGCAGACGCGCGCGCGTGTCAGTCGTTGGAGTTGATCGATCCTCGAGGCTATTGCCAATGCGAGATTCAAATCGCTTCTTAAATCGTGTTCTCGCAGCTGAACTTGGGCGTTAGCCAGACGACGCTGATATCCCGGCAATTCTATTTTACGTTTGTATTGCCGTGGCGCGGTTCGCCAGAGGAAGGCCGGCGCAGTGGGTTCGACTCCCACGAGTTCAACGGGCGCCGGAGCCTCCACCGGGTTCGACTCCCGGACGGCATCTCGAAGGAAAGGAGGTGGGCAT
>JAUZGC010000062.1 GCA_030840105.1 Microbacteriaceae bacterium | reverse complement strand
CAACTCCTCGCCGAGCGTGCCGAGGGCAACACCGTCGAGGTGCGCGTGCCCCCATTTGGCGCCGTGCAATGCATCCCTGGACCGCGGCACACCCGTGGCACGCCGCCCAACGTCGTGGAGATGGATGCCGCCACCTGGCTCTCGCTCGCCTCCGGCGCCCGCCGCTGGGACGATGCGGTCGCCGCCGGAGCGGTGCACGCCTCTGGCCAGCGTGCTGACCTCTCCGAGTACCTGCCCCTGCGAGCTCTCCCTGCATCCTGAGTGCGCGAAGATAGAACTATGAGTGAGAACGTAACCGAAGACAGCGTGACGGTGCAGCGGTCGCCGAGGTACTTCCGGTTCATGCTCGTCGGTGCGATCCTCTTCGCGATCGTCGCGCTCGTCCTGACGTTCGCGTTCCCGGAGCAGCCGAACTACGACCGCGGCCAGATCTTCGGCTTCCTGTTGCTCGGCGGCATCGTGGTCGGCATCGGCATTGGCGCCGTCGTCGCCCTCATCGTCGGCTCGATCACGGCCCGCCGCGCACGCACCGTTGCCGCTGCGCACACGACGACGGCGCCAGTCGACGAGCAGGCCACCGACGAGTAGGCCGCGGCGCGGACGATAAACCGGGTTTCGATACGCGAGCTCGTTCCTCGCGCGCTACTCAACCAGCACGGCGGGTTTCGATACGCGAGCTCGTTCCTCGCGCGCTACTCAACCAGCACAGCTCAGCTCAGCTGGGTGCGCTCAACCCAATCGAGGTACTCGGGCGTGACCGTCCCCGTCACGTAGTCGCCCGTGAAGCAGCTCATCTCGAGATCGGTGACCGCCGTCTGCCCCTCGAGGATGGCATCCCTCATATCGGAGACCTCCTGGTAGATGAGGTTGTCCGCGCCGAGTTCGAGCGCGATCTCCGGGATCTTCTTGCCAGCGGCGATCAGCTCGGCGCGCGACGGCATGTTGATGCCGTACACGTGCGGGAAACGCACGGGGGGTGCCGCCGAAGTGAAGGTGACCTTGTTTGCACCAGCGGCGCGGGCCATGTCCACGATTTCTTTCGATGTCGTGCCTCGCACGATCGAGTCGTCGACAATGAGGATGTTCTTGCCCTTGAACTCCGAGCTCATCGCGTTGAGCTTCTGCCGCACACTCTTCTTGCGCTGCGCCTGCCCGGGCATGATGAACGTGCGCCCGACGTACCGATTCTTGTAGAAACCCTCGCGGTATTCGATGCCGAGCCGCTGCGCCACCTGCATGGCGGCAGGCCTCGATGAATCGGGAATGGGCATGACGACGTCGATGTCGCCCATAGGCGTGTATTGGGCGATCGTGTCAGCCAGGCGGTCGCCGAGGCGCAGGCGCGCCTCGTAGACCGAGATGCCATTCATGATGGAGTCGGGCCGGGCGAGATACACGTACTCGAACGAGCACGGGATGAGCCGCGGGTTCGCAGCGCACTGCCGCGAGTACAGCTCGCCGCTGGATGTGATGAAGATCGCTTCGCCGGGGGCGACGTCGCGCACAATCTGGTACCCGGATGCCTCGAGCACGAGGGATTCGGATGCCACGATCCACTCGTCTCCGACCAGCCCGGCCGGCCGCTTCCCGAGAACCAGGGGGCGGATGCCGAACGGGTCCCTGAACGCAAGCAACCCATGGCCGGCGATCATCGCGATGACGGCGTATGACCCTTCGACTCTCTCGTGCACGTGCGTGACGGCATTGAAGACCTGGTCTGGATCCAGGTCGGGTCCGGAGATCTGGCTCTGCAGCTCGGTGGCGAGCACGTTGAGCAGCAACTCGGTGTCGCTTGTGGAGTTCACGTGCCTGCGGTCGACGTGGAACAGATCCGAGGTCAGCTCACGCGTGTTGGTCAGGTTGCCGTTGTGCACGAGGACGATGCCGTACGGAGCGTTCACGTAGAACGGCTGCGCCTCTTGCTCGTTGGCCGCGTCACCCTTGGTCGCGTACCGCACGTGGCCGAGGCCGACGTTGCCGAGCAGCGAGCGCATGTCGCGGGTGCGGAAAGCCTCGCGCACCTGGCCCTTGGCCTTCGCCATGTGGAAGGTGCTACCGTCTGCGGTTGCGATCCCAGTGGAGTCCTGACCGCGGTGCTGCAACAAGAGAAGGCTGTCGTAGACCTGTTGATTGACCGGCTCAGTGGAAACGATGCCGACGATGCCGCACATGCGTAAGCGACTCCAGGGTTCGAGTTGCTGATTGCCCGGATCCGGGCGGCTTCTAGTCTCGCACATCAAACTTGAGTGGATACGCTTGAGGCGTGACCGAGAACTCATCCACGTCCTACCGGGAAGCCGGCGTTGACACCGCGGCCGGAGACCTCGCTGTCGAGCTCATGAAATCCGCTGTTTCGCGCACACACGGTCCCGCGGTTCTCGGCGGCGTCGGCGGATTCGCGGGCCTCTTCGACGTTTCCTTCCTCAAGGCATTCACCCGGCCGCTCCTCGCAACCTCGACGGACGGTGTCGGCACGAAGGTCGCGATCGCCCAGGCGATCGACAAGCACGACACGATCGGCCAGGACCTCGTCGGCATGGTCGTCGACGACATCGTCGTGGTCGGCGCGAAGCCGTTGTTCATGACCGACTACATCGCGTGCGGCAAGGTCGTGCCATCGCGCATCGCCGACATCGTCGCCGGAATCGCTCGGGCCTGCTCGGAGACGGGAACCGCGCTCGTCGGCGGCGAGACGGCGGAGCATCCTGGCCTGATCGGCCCTGACGATTACGACGTGGCGGGCGCTGCCGTCGGCGCGGTCGAAGCGGATGCCGTACTCGGTGCCGAGCGCGTACGTGACGGCGACGTCGTCGTCGCCATCGCCTCCTCCGGGCTGCACTCGAACGGCTTCTCGCTCGTGCGCCACATCCTCACCTCGCGCGGCATTGCGCTCACCGACCGGTCCGATGACTTCGGCGGTGTTGTCGGCGAGGTCCTGCTCGAGCCGACCCGCCTCTACACGTCGCCGCTCCTGCGCATACTCGCCGATCCGGCGCTTGCCGGCGCGGTGCACTCGCTCAGCCACGTCACGGGTGGCGGCATCGCGGCGAACCTCGCACGCGTGCTGCCCGTCGGCTCGTGGGTTGAAGTCGACAGGTCCAGCTGGTCGCCGTCGCCCGTGTTCCGAGTGTTGAGCGACCTCGCCGGCTCGACGCTGGAGTCGAGCGAAGGAACCTGGAATCTGGGCATTGGCATGTTCGCGATCGTTGCCGCGGATGCCGCAACCGCCGTCATCGCGAAACTCGCGGACGACGGCCACCCGGCCTGGGTCGCTGGTTCGATCTCGACGAGCCCGCGCAGCTTCGCCGGCTTCGAGCAAGGCGCCAAGGGCGTCGACGGTGGCGCGGTGCGCCTGGTCGGCAGCTACCGGGACTAGCCTCGTGGCGGTCGAATAGCAACGGCGCTAGGCGCGCTTCGGCTGATCTTCCTCGTACTCGCCGTTGCCGGCATAGCCTGCTGGCGGCTCGTAATCCGCCCACTTGGCGTACTGATCGTCCTCGTGGGAATGCCCCGTGAGTTCGCGCTCAAGCGCGTCGTAGTTGACGTCGGGACTAAACGACTTCAACTCGCGCGCAATCTTGGTGTGCTTTGCTTTTTGACGGCCGCGCCCCATGCGTGACCCCCTTACGATGCCAGGCCGGGTGGGCAATGGGTCACCCGGGATTCCGAACAGGGAACATTGAAAACTAGCAGCTAGTTTAGCATGTGGGGCCCTATGCGCCCCGGTATGCCTTGGCAGTGAAACGTGATGGGAGAAGGCGTGACTGCAGCTATGACGAACACCCAGGTGGTGATCGTTGGCGCGGGTCAAGCCGGGCTCTCAGTTGCATACTATCTGAAGCGGTTTGAGCTTTCGCCGGGTGACGATTTCATCGTCTACGACCGTGGACCTGGGACCGGTGGCGCGTGGCAGTTCCGCTGGGACGCACTCAGACTCGGCAGCGCACACCGGGTGAACGACCTGCCGGGCATGGACCAACTGGGCATCAGCTTCGACACCGCCGATCGCTCACTCCCCGCCAAGGACATCGTCTCGGGCTACTACCGCCGCTACGAACAGCACTTTGACCTGCAAGTGCAGCGACCCGTCGCCGTCTCCCGCGTCGTCAACCGCGGCGCCGACCTGGTCGTGCAGCACACCCAGGGCGAGACCACCACGCGTCTGCTCGTCAACGCGACGGGAACGTGGGGTGCTCCCTTCGTTCCCCACTACCCCGGAGTTTCTACATTCTCCGGACGGCATGTTCACACCAGCTCGTACACCTCTGCCGAGGAGTTCGCGGGCAAGCGCATCGTAGTTGTCGGAGGTGGGACCTCGGCAATCGGCTTCCTGCTCGAACTCGAGACCGTCGCATCCGACGTGATCTGGGCGACCAGGCGGCCCGCAGACATCCGGGACGGGACCGAGCTCACGGTCGAGGATGGCGCCGCCGCCGTCGCGATCCAGGACGCCGCGGCGCGGGCAGGTCAGGCCCTGCCGAGCATCGTAAGCGGCACGGGAATCCCGCGAACGCGCCGGATCGCTGCCGGCATCGAGCGTGGCATCCTGGTCGAAAGACCGATGTTCACCGCGGTCGAGGAACACGGGGTACGCTGGCCGGACGGCTCGTTCTCCGAACTGGATGCCATCATCTGGGCAACCGGATTCCGCCCCGAGCTGCGCCACCTCGCGCCACTGCAACTCCGCGAGAAGGCTGGCGGTCTCACCGTGGAATCAGGGGCATCCTGGCAGGACCCTCGTATATTCCTCGCCGGGTATGGTCCGCAGGCGAGTACTGCTGGGGCCAATCGCGCCGGCCGTATGATCGCTCGCCAGATCATGGCGCAGCTCTAGGCGTCCCCGAGGGTATTGCGGGTGACCTGACCGTCGGCATCCGCTGAAACGCCAAAGCTGCGACCGGCGATGCGCAGGCCGTCGGCGTCGATCGCCCCAGCCCCCGCCAGCGGAGTCAAGCTCACTGTGCCGTTGTCTTCCGGGCGGATGCCCAGGCTCGTGCTCAGCACCGCGATGGCCGCCGCGGCCGACCACGCCTGCGGGTGGCAGGCAGCCGGGTATGGCACCGGTGCGGAGATATCGCTTGCCGCATCTCCGGAGTGGAGCTCCGGCATCCGATAGTCGAAGCTGACCGCCGCATTCAGGAGTCCGTCGATGAGGCTCACAGCCTCGGCTCCGAAGCCCGCGCGGCCGAGACCCGAGATCGCGATCGCGGTGTCGTGCGTCCAGACCGAACCGCCATGGTAGCTGAGCGGCCAGAACCCAGCCGAATCCTCTGACATCGTGCGCAGTCCGTAGCCGGAGTTCAGCTCGGACGAGACCAGCCGCGCCGCGACGAGTCGCGTCCCCGCCTCGTCGAGGATGCCCGTGCCGAGCAGGTGCCCGATGTTGCTCGTCACCGTGTCGACACGCTTCTTGTTCACATCCAGCGCGACGGCGGGGTATGCGCCACCGGGAGCATCGATCCAGAACGACTGCGCAAAGCGCTGCTTGAGCGAGGCCGCCCAGGTGCGCCAGACCTCGCCGGAACGGCCGAAATGCTCGAGGATGTCGGCAGCACCGACGGCAGCTTCGTAGGCGTACCCCTGCACCTCGCAGAGAGCGATCGGCCCATCGGCCAGGCTGCCGTCGCGCCACTGGATCGAGTCGCCCGAGTCCTTCCAGCCCTGGTTCGCGAGCCCGTGGCCGGTCGCGTCGACATATTCGAGGAATCCGTCGCCGTCGCTGTCGCCGTAGTCGCGCATCCAGGCGAGGGCGGCTTCGAGGTTGGGCAGCAGGGCCTCGACCTCGACCTCCGGCATGCCCCATTTCCAGGCGTCGTGCAGCAGGTTGATCCACAACGCCGTTGCGTCGACCGTGCCGTAGTACAGGGGCGGCAGCGAGACGTTCTCGCCGGGAATCGTGAGCACACCGGGCCGGAGCTCGTGCATGATCTTGCCGGGCTGTTCGGCCGTTTCGGCGACCTCGCGCGTGCCCTGCCTGGCGGCGAGCGTACGCAGGGTCGAGGCAGCGAGCGTGGTGCCGAGCGGCAGCAGGAAGCGCGCGGCCCAAATGGAGTCGCGCCCGAAGAGCGTGAAGAACCAGGGCGCGCCCGCGGCCAGGAAGACCTCCTCCGGCTGGTCGCGCGTGACCATGCGAAGGGCATCGAGGTCCTTGAGCGCGGCGCCCACCCACGCCGCGAGGCGGGAATCATCGGTGCGTACCCGCAGGTCCGACCACTCGGATGCCTCCTTCGCACCGTGCACGACAGCCGATGAGTCGGAGGCGTCGATCCGCCATTTCAAGCTCACGGTGCTGCCGGCCGGAATCGTGACCGTCCAGGTCGCCGTGACCTCGCCGTCGTCGACGGTGACATCCGCTCCCTTAAGAAGGATTGTCGCGGTGACGGACCCCGCTTCCAGGCGGACACTGTCGCCCCGGACGCTCGCGTGAACCGCGGTGGCCAGGTCTATGCGACCCGACTTGACCGTCTGGATCCCGGTGAAATCCGACCTCAGGCGCAGGGAAACCTCGGTCGAGACCCTGGTGGCGAGCGCGTTGACGAGCGCGATCTCTTCGGCGAGCGACCCGTCGGCGATGCGCCTGGTCCGGTTGATCCGCACGCGGGGGTCGGCAGTGTGGTCGTCCACGTTGCGAGCAAGGGAGACGAACGTCGCGGTCGTCGCATCGACCAGGGCGTTCGAGAGGTGCTCGGGTCGTTTTCCATCGACGAGCAACGCGATCTCGCTCAGGACGCGGGACTCCGAATGATAGAAACCCTGGATGCCGTATCCGTACATGTCGCCGTCGGTGTTCGACCACGCCTGGCTCGGTGCCGAGAGCAGCACGACACTGTCGTGCAGGAGCGGCTGGAATGTCGTTGTCATCGTGGTCGTCATGGTTCCTCTGTGGCGCTTTCTTCCGTCGGTGGTGAACTGAGAAGTCGTGGGCTGATCCGGGTTTCGACGGCGCGATGTCTGCGACAGGACCCGTCTCCGGCCCGGCTCTGCAGCCGTCACTCCTTGACCGCGCCTTCGCTCGTGTTCATGATTCGTTTCTGGAAGACGAAGAACATCACGGCGACCGGGATCGTCATGATGACCGCGGCGGCGAGCTTGAGCGGATACTGCGTCCCCTGACTCAGCTGCCCGCTCGCTAGGGATGCGACTCCCTTTGTCAACGTGGTCAGTGACGGATCCTGCGTAGAGATGATGAACTGGCTCAGCTCATTCCAGGACCCCTGGAAGGAGAGGATGATGATGGTCACGAGCGCGGGACGCGCCATGGGGAGCACAATCGACCAGAAGACGCGGAACGTGCCGGCACCATCGATGTGCGCCTGTTCCTCGACACTCACCGGAATCGACTCGAAGAAGTTCTTCATGATGAAGACTCCGGCCGCGTCCACAAGCAGCGGGATGATCATGCCCGCATACGAGTCGTACATGCCGAGCTGGTTGATGACGAGGAACTTCGGGATCAGCAGCACGACCGCCGGCACCGACATGACGGCGATGAGCGCGGCGAAGACAACGCCCCGTCCACGGAAATGCAAGCGCGCGAGCGCGTATCCGGCTAGGGAGTCGAAGAACACCCGGCCCGCGGTCACGAAGACCGTCACGATGGCGGAATTCTTGAACCACAACGGGAAATCAGAGTTCAGGAACAGCTGTTGGATTGCCACAGTTGACCAGTTGGCCGGGACGAGCGTGACCGGGTTGGCAGCGGCATCCGCATCGGTCTTGAACGTCGTTGCGATCTCGATCAGGAACGGGAGGATGTAGACAAGCGCGATCGCAATGAGCACGGCGTAGAGCACGGAGCGGGCCACAATGCCGCGAACGGTGACCGGCCGATGGTGTGGCTTCGGCGCCGTTGGTCGTGGCGAGCCAGCCGAGGGTGGGGTTCCTCCCGGAACCGTCGGGTTCGTGGTCGCCTGGGCCGGCGCGGTCTTGACCGTCTCGCTCACGATGCGCCTCCCGAGGTCTTCTCGGTGGAGTCGGATGCGGCGGCGGCGGATGCCGCGGCGATCCGCGGATCGGCTGGCGGCACCCGATAGAGCCGCATTCGCCGCTTGGAGACCGCGCGGTCGCGCAGCACCCAGCGCTGGAAGATCGTGAACACGACGATGATGACGAAGAGGATGAATGCGATGGCCGCACCCTGTCCCCAGTTCTGGTTGGAGAATGCGGCGGTGTACGAGAGGTAGGCGGGGGTGAGGGTCGTATTGCCCGGTGCGCCCTGCGTTCCGGTGTAGATCTGGTCGAAGACCTGCCAGCATCCGATGAGACCGAGCGTGAGCACGGTGAACATGGTGGGGCGCAGCTGGGGCAGAGTGACCCGCCAGAAGCGCTGCCAGCCGTTTGCGCCATCCATCATCGCGGCTTCGGTCACATCGCCGCCGAGGTTCTGCAGGGCTGCGACGAACAGCAGCATGAAGGTGCCGCTGGTGGTGAAGATGGCCATCAGGATGAATGCGCTCATCGCGACGGACGGACCGGCCAGCCAGTCCCACCACGAGACGCCGAGGAAAGTGTTACCGGTGAGGACCGCGGGGCCGGTCTTGACGCCCACGACGGAGAGGATGTTGTGCAGCACGCCGTTTGGATCGTTGAACCAGTTCGGCCCGTGGATGCCCACCCACGAGAGCACCTTGTTGACGGCGCCGGTCGTGCCGAAGAGGAAAAGCCACAACACCGTGATGGCGACGGAGCTCGTCACCGACGGAAAGTAGAACGCCGTGCGGAAGAATCCGCGTCCGCGCAGGATGGCGCGGTTGACCAGGATCGCCAGGATCAGCGATACGGCAGTCTGGATGGGTACGACGAGCACGACATACCAGGCATTGTTGCGCAGCGCCGTGCCGAAGTTCTGCTCGTCGAGACCTCCGCCGGCCAGCAGCGTTGAGTAGTTTTTGGCGCCGACGAAGTTCACGGTGCTTGCGAACGGGCTCCCGCGGCCGCCCCAGTCGGAAAAACTGACCCAGAGGGCCATGAAGACCGGGATGACCACGAACAGTCCGATGATGACGATGGTCGGGGCGGTGAACAGCCACCCCGAGGCGGCCTCGCCGCGCCGGAACCCGGAGCGACGAGACCGACTCGTGAGCGTTGACATTTCTTGGCTGCGTCTTCCGCTACTTCAGCAGTGCCTGGAGGTTCTTCTGCGTCGCGTCAAGGATCGTCTTGGGGTCCCCTGTCCCGAGCGTCGCGAGCTTCGCGTTGAGGTCGGTCACGACGGCGGCCGAACCATCAGCGGTCGGCACACCCTGCGCATAGCTCGCCGCGTCCAGGAACGGCACGAGCCCAGGGTTGGCGGTTTTCCATTCGGATGCTGCGGACTTGATCGACGGCATCGGGCCGAACGCCTTGGAGAAGGCGAGCTGGTCGCTCGCGCTCGTCAGCTGCTCGACGAGCTTGAGTGCGGCAGCCTGGTTGGGGCTGTCGGCCGCGATCCCCCAGCAGTTCGTGAACTGGAGTGTCCCGGCCCCGGCCGGACCCTTGGGCAGGCTGACAACCTTGTACTTGACGTTCGGATAGTCGGTGGTCATGGCGCCGGTGATCCAGTTGCCCTCAATGGTCATCGCGGCCAGGCCCTTCCCGAATGCCTCGCCGCCCCAGCCTGCGCCGACGTCCTTCGCGTACTTGAGGCTGCCGCCATTGAGGAGAGTCTTCACCTCAGTGAGCGCCGAGACGTTGGCTGCGGTGTTGGCGGTGGCCTTGGTGCTGTCGGCGTTCATCAGGTTGCCCCCGGCCTGCGTCATGAAGGCGCCGATGCGCGCGTACTCGCCCGAGATACTGAGGCCCACGTGGTTCGCGTCCGTGAGCTTCTTGCTGACCGTTTCGAGCTGTGCCCAGGTGGTCGGGTAGTCGGCGGAGGTGAGTCCGGCCGCCTGCCACATGTCGGTGTTGATGATCAGCTGCAGGGTCGAGAAGTCTTTCGGCGCGCAATAGAACTGGCCGTTGTATGTGAAGGATTTGACGAGGCTCGGGTAGAAGTCCGACTTGTTCGTCAGCTGGTCGCCGTATGCGAGGAGCGATCCGTTCTTGGCATATCCGGCCAGGGCATCGGTCGAAAGGTAGAACACGTCGGCCGGCTTCTTTGCCGCGAAACCCTGGGCGAGCTGCTGGTTGAGGTCGCTTGCCGCGATGACCTTGGCGCCTGTGCCAGAGCTCTTCGACCATGCTGCAACCTGGCTGTTGACGGCTGCTGTCTCGGCTGGTCCGCTCGAGCCGATCAACACCGTGAGGGGCTTGGACGAGGATGTCAGGGCACCGTTGCTGCTCGTCGGACTCCCGCCACTGAATCCCGATCCGCAGGCGCTGAGCGCGAGGGTCGCTGCTACCGCGATCGCTCCGGCCACGTACCACCGTGTGCTGCTTCTTTGCATTTTTTCTCCTTGGTGTGGTGCGCCCGAGGTCTGGGCACAGCGAGGGGTGAGGCTATCGGCCGGTTGAACAGCCTCTCGATACGGAGGGACGCTTCGCCGCTCTGGCGTGCATCTGACCTCCCGACGTTCCAGGTCTGTGGCTGGAGCACATTCGCCCGCCACACGCAATGGATGGTGCACCGACCGGGTCGGCACGGCTCCCGGTCCTTGATCGATCCAATTTGATCGATCAAATTTCGACAGCTTGCTAACTTTAGACACACCCCTCGTGAGGTGTCAAGCATCCGCAAGACCCACCGGAGGGGTATTGTCTATGCAGACTTGGAACGATCAAACCCACCGGGCAGTGAGGAGCGATATGGGGCAGTTGCCCACAGTCCTCGATGTCGCGACCGCTGCCGGGGTCTCCAGGCAGACGGTGTCCAACGTGCTCAATTCACCAGAGCTCGTTCGTCCTGCGACGCGCGAGAAGGTGGAGTCCGCGATCGCCGATCTCGGCTACCGGCCGCACGCATCCGCTCGTCGCCTGCGAACCCAGAAGAGTTCGACCATCGGGATCCGGCTCGATCCGATGACCGACGGGATCTCGGGTTCGGTGCTCGATCGCTTCCTGCACGCCTTGACCGAGCAGGCCGACGCGAAGGGCCTGCGCGTACTGCTCTTCACGGCGACGGACCCCGACGACGAGATCCGTCAGTTTCAGCGCTTGCGCGACGGAGCGGATGTCGACGCTTTCGTGCTCACCTCGACCTTCCACGGCGACCCCAGGACCGAGTGGCTGATCGAGAACGGCCAATCCTTCGTGACGTTCGGCCGCCCCTGGGGGATCGACGACATGGATGATCCGCAGCATCTCTGGGTGGACGTGGACGGCAGGCACGGCCTGCGCGAAGCTACCATGCATCTGCTGGAAACCGGCCTGACCCGCATCGGCTACATCGGCTGGCCCAGCCCTTCCGGCACCGGGGATGACCGACGGCTCGGCTGGATGGAGACCATGGCGAAGGCGAGCGGCCTGACCCCGGCAGAGGTCGACGCGCTGGAAGTGACGGCGCAGGAAGGCGTCTCCTACGGTGCAGCGGCCGTGCGACTGCTCGAAGACGCGCCGGGCGGCGTGGATGGCGTGGTGTGCGCCAGCGACTCCCTCGCGCTCGGTGCGCTGATCGGGAGCACACGACGCATCCCGATCATCGGCTATGACAACACGCCCGTCGCGGCATCCATCGGCTTTTCGAGTGTCGAGCAGCCCCTGGACCAGGTCGCCGCCGGAGTGCTCGAGCTCCTGACCGGCGCGCACGGCGGCAAGCTGAACGACGACACTGTCACGGATCCGCGGCACCGCCTGGTCAAGCCCCGGCTCGTCGTTCGCGACGTCCCGACGCTCGGCGTCGCCACGCACTGAGGCTAGCGCTTGGCGCGCGAGGAGGTCTTGGGCTTCGCCGCTGCTGCGGGCTTGGCAGCTGCCTTCGCCGCGCGTGCCGCCGCCTTCGAGGCCGGCTCGAGCGGGCGGCGCGCAACCGGACGCACGGGCTCACCACGACGCTCCTGGCCGGGAAGCGGACGCGAGCGCCGACCGTAAATGAGCGAAGAAGAGTCAAGCAGCCACGGCACGAGTGCAACCGTGACACCGTGCACCAGCATGAGTTGCTGGCGGATGCGACGCGCCCGGTGGTTGTGCAGCAGCGTCTCCCACCAGTGCCCGACGATGTACTGGGGTATGTAAACCGTGATGACCTCCGAGCCATGCTCCAAGCGACGCTGCTTGATGTACTTGATCAGCGGCTCACCAAAGTCACGGTACGGCGACTCCAGGATCGTCAGCGGAATGTGGATGTTCTGCTCGACCCACTGGTCCTGCAGTCGCCGGGTCGCCTCCTCGTCGATGGAGACATGCACGGCCTCGATCGAGTCGTGGCGAGCGGCGATCGCGTAGTCGAGCGCCTTGAGGGCGGGCTTCTGCATCTTGCTCACCAGCACCATCGCATGGTCGCCCTGGCTGCCGAAGGTCGTCGTCGGGTCGACCTCGATCTCCTTCTCGACATCGCGGTAGTAGCGATTGACGCCCAGCATGAGCGTGAACAGGATCGGCATGATGATGAAGACCAGGTACGCGCCATGCGTGAACTTCGTGATCGTCACGACGATGAGCACGACCGCGGTCAGCACCGCTCCGAACGCGTTGATGCACAGGCTGCGGATGATGCCACCACGGTCGGGCGCCCCGCTCCGCAGCAACGAGATCCAGTGCTTGACCATGCCGGTCTGACCGAGGGTGAACGAGACGAACACGCCGATGATGTAGAGCTGAATGAGTTGGGTGAGGCTCGCCCTGTAGACGAGCAGGAGCGCCGTCGCGGCGAGCGCAAGAACGATCATGCCGTTGGAGAAGACCAGACGGTCGCCGCGCGTGTTGAGCGATTTGGGAGCGTAGCCATCCTTCGCAAGCACGGATCCGAGCAAGGGGAACCCGTTGAATGCGGTGTTCGCCGCGAGCAGCAGAACAATGGCCGTCGACGCCTGCACGATGAAGAACAGGATCGAGTTGTTGCCGAATGTCGCGGCCGCGATCTGGGCGATGAGGCTGCGCTGCGGCTGGGTCGCACACTCCGCCCAGCCGATGAGGTCACAGGGGTTCTCGGCGTAATGCACGCGGCTGATCAGCGCGACGGTCGTCAGCCCGGCGAAGAGAGCGATGGCGATTCCGCC